>NZ_JBHYKM010000176.1:0-10178 GCF_042741435.1 Streptomyces sp. NPDC058955
GCGCCCCCCGGCCGGGCCGGGCGCCCCCCCCCCGGCCGCTGCACCCGCCGGCCCGCTCCGAGATCGACGAGCAGACCACCCTCGGCCACACCTACGTCCGCTCCCTGATGCGCAGCCAGCTCCGCGCCGCCCTCACCGCGCTCGGCGCCCTCGCCCTGCTCGTCGGCACCCTCCCGCTGCTGCTCGCCCTGCCCGCCCCCGAGGCGCTGGTGTGGGCCGCGCTCGGCGTCGGCGTGTACCCCGTCGTCTGGGCCGTCGCCCACTGGTACGTCCGCCGGGCCGAGCGCAACGAGCGCGACTTCACCGGCCTCGTCGAGCGCTGAGGGACCGGTGGACCGCCCCGCATGAACCAGACCCACGCGGTCGTCGCCGTCACCGCCGTCGTCCTCGCCACCGTCCTCATCGGCGCCCTCGGCCTGCGCGTCTCCCGCACCACCTCCGACTTCTACGTCGCCTCCCGGACCGCCGGGCCGCGGCTCAACGCCGCCGCCATCAGCGGCGAGTACCTCTCCGCCGCCTCCTTCCTCGGCATCGCCGGACTCGTCCTCGTCCAGGGCCCGGCCATGCTCTGGTACCCGGTCGGCTACACCGCCGGCTATCTGGTGCTGCTCGTCCTCGTCGCCGCCCCGCTGCGCCGCTCCGGCGCGTACACCCTCTCCGACTTCGCCGAGGCGCGCCTGGAGTCCCGGCGGGTCCGCCGGCTCGCCAGCCTCTTCGTCGTCGGCATCGGCTGGCTCTACCTGCTGCCGCAGCTCCAGGGCGCCGGACTCACCCTGGAGATCCTCACCGGCGCCCCCGACTGGGTCGGCGGCCTGCTCGTCGCCGTGGTCGTCACCGGCACGGTCGCCGCCGGCGGCATGCGCAGCATCACCTTCGTCCAGGCGTTCCAGTACTGGCTGAAGCTCACCGCCCTGCTCGTCCCGGCCTTCTTCCTGGTCGCCGCCTGGTACGGGGACGGGGCGCCCCGGGCCCGCTTCGACGCCCCCGCCGTGCTCCGCGAGCACACCGTCGTCCGGGTCGCCGACACCGTACGCATCGGCCTCGACACCCCGCTGACCCTCACCGTCACCGGCACCGTCGACTCCGTCCGGTACGAGGAGCGGCCGGTCACCCTCCCGCCGGGCACCCACCGGGTCGACGGCGGCACCGTCCTCGCCCTCCCGCCCGGCACCCCCGTCCCCGAGCGGCGCGGGAACGGCGCCGATCCCCTCGGTTGGTCCCAGCCGCTCGCCGGCGGCCGCGACGGGCACCAGCTGTACGCCACGTACGGGCTGATCCTCGCCACCTTCCTCGGCACCATGGGGCTCCCGCACGTCGCCGTCCGCTTCTACACCAGCCCCCACGGCCGGGCCGCCCGCCGCACCACCCTCGTCGTCCTCGGACTGATCAGCGCCTTCTACCTGCTGCCCGCGGTGTACGGGGCGCTCGGCCGGATCTACGCCCCCGAGCTCGCCCTCACCGGGTCCGCCGACGCCGCCGTGCTCGTCCTGCCCGACCGGATCGTCGGCGGCGCGCTCGGCGACCTCCTCGGCGCCTTCCTCGCCGGCGGCGCCTTCGCCGCCTTCCTCTCCACCGCCTCCGGACTCACCATGTCCGTCGCCGGCGTCCTCGCCCAGGACGTGCTGCCCTCCCGCGCGGTCCGGCACTTCCGGCTCGCGACGCTGCTCGCCACCGCCGTCCCGCTCGCCGTCGGCGTCGCCGCCTCCAAGGTGCCGGTCGCCGACGCCGTCGGGCTCGCCTTCGCGGTCTCCGCCTCCTCCTTCTGCCCGCTCCTCGTCCTCGGCATCTGGTGGCGGCGGCTCACCCCGCCCGGCGCCGCGGCCGGACTCCTCCTCGGCGGCGGCTCCGCGCTCGCCGCCGTGATGGCCACGCGGGCCGGACTCGCCCCGGCGGGCTGGCCGCACACCCTGATGGCCTGGCCCGCCGTCTGGTCCGTCCCCCTCGGCTTCCTCACCATGGTGCTGGTCTCGCTCGCCACCCCGCGCAGCGTCCCGCCCGGCACCGCGGTGACCCTCGCCCGGCTCCACCTGCCCGAGGAGTTCACCGCCCCCGTGCCCGCCCAGGAGGCCCGCCGGTGAGCGGCATCGCCCTGGCCGCGGCGAGCGCCGCCGGAGCCGTCCTGCTCGCCGCCGGCGTCGTCCTCGGCCGGCTCACGGCGCGGCGCGGCGCCCGCTCCGCCGACCTCGACCTCGGCACCCCCGTCGAGCGCGCCACCTTCCACACCCTGCACACCGCCTCGCTCGCCGCCCCGCCGCTGCGCGCCGGGCTCACCGAGGACACCGCCCGCAAGGCGGCCCGTCCGCTGCGCTCGCTGCTCGGCACCGAGGCCCTCTGCCTCACCGACGGCTCGGCCGTCCTCGCCTGGGACGGCCCCGGCGAGGCCCACCACCACGGGGGCGTCCCCGACCTGGCCGCCGCGACCCTGGAGACCGGCCGCAGCCGCTCCGCGCCCACCGGCTGCGCCGACCCCGGCTGCGCGCTGCGGTGGGTGGTGACCGCCCCGCTCACCGGGGAGGAGGGGGTCCTCGGCGCGCTGGTCGCCTACGGGCCGCGGGAGTCGGCGGTGCTCGTCCGGGCCGCCACCGAGGTGGCCCGCTGGGTCTCGGTCCAGCTGGAGCTGGCCGAGCTGGACCGCTCCCGGACCCGGATGGTGGAGGCGGAGATCCGCGCGCTGCGCGCCCAGATCTCCCCGCACTTCATCTTCAACTCCCTCGCCGCGATCGCCTCGTTCGTCCGCACCGACCCCGAGCGGGCCCGCGATCTCCTCCTGGAGTTCGCCGACTTCACCCGCTACTCCTTCCGCCGGCACGGCGACTTCGCCACCCTGGCCGACGAACTGCGCGCGATCGAGCAGTACTTGGCGCTGGCCGGGGCCCGCTTCGGCGACCGGCTCAAGGTGACGCTCCAGATCGCGCCGGAGGTGCTGCCGGTCGCGCTGCCCTTCCTCTGCCTCCAGCCGCTGGTGGAGAACGCCGTCAAGCACGGGCTCCAGGACCGGGAGCGGGGCTGCCGGGTCACCATCGCCGCGCGGGACGCCGGGTCGGAGGCGGTGGTGACCGTCGAGGACGACGGCGTCGGCATGGACCCGGAGCGGCTGCGGGCGGTGCTGCGCGGCGAGCACCCGGGCGGCTCGGGCATCGGCCTGTCCAACGTGGACGAGCGGCTGCGCCAGGTGTACGGGGCGGAGCACGGCCTCGTCATCGAGACCGGGGTCGGCGCGGGCATGAAGGTGACCGCGCGCTTCCCCAAGTACCGCCCGGGGGTGCATCCTTCGCCGTCGCGCTGACGGTCAGGAGAGCCACACGGCGAGGTGGGCGAGCGGCAGGCCCAGCCGCCAGGCGGGCAGCCAGGCGCGGGCCGTCTCGTCGACCAGCGGTCCCGGCCCCGTCCGCGGCAGGCCGTCCAGGTCGGCGGCGTGCACCCAGGTCTCCCGCAGGGTCCGCCAGGTGTCCCGGGCGAGGGCCAGATCGGCCCCGTCGGGGTCCTCCGCCTCGGCGGCGGCGAGCCGTTCCTCCACCCAGTCCGGCCAGTCCGCCTCGTGCGCGGTGAGGCCCAGCCACTCCTCGGCGGCGGGCTCCCCGGAGAGGTGGACGGTGAGGGCCAGGGCCCGCAGGGAGGCGCGGTGCTCCAGCGAGCCCGGATCGGTCAGGCCGGCCGCGGTCAGATACTGGTCGGCCAGGTACTCGGCGCACAGCCAGGCCATCGGGACGGCCAGACCTCCGCCGCTCCTGCGGCCGGCGCCGTTCGTGCTCTCGGGCGGCAACGCTCCCACCTTCTCCCGGACGTCGGGGACCCGCGGTTCTCGGGACCCGGAGCAGAGCCTCCTCCGCTCGGGGCGTCCGCGTGGACCGCTTTGCTCAACTCGCCGGTGTGGTTTCGGATACGTTCCCCGGCCGGATCGGTGCCGACGGGTCTGCGGGGGCGCATGGTGCGGAAGGGGCGGCGGAGCTTCGCCGGCGGACGAGCGAGGAGAGCGCGGTGACGCCGACGACGAGCGCGAGCGAGCGCACGGGCAGGATCGCGCCGAAGGAGTCGTCCAGGCCGTCGATCCCGTTCCAGACGGCGACGATCCACCCCACGCTCCCCACCAGCACCATCGCCCCCGGCTGCCGCTCCCCGCTCAGCCGCATCCCGGTCCAGAGCACGAGCGGCATGACCAGCGCGGTGTTGAGCAGCGCGGTGGTGAAGACCTGGGCCTCCCCGTACCCGGTCGGTGCCCCCAGGGCGGCCGAGGCCTGCCCGACGAGGGCGAAGCGCAGGGTGTCGGAGAGCACGAGGTGCGAGGCGCCGACGGCGATGCAGGTGACGACGACGGCCTTGAAGAGGCGGGGGAGGGGCGGGGTGTGAGGTCGTGAGGCCATGGGTGCGACTATACGCACGGTGTATACATAGAGTGCATAGACCCCCGCTCCCCTCCCCGCGACAGGGGGCCGCGCGGAGGGGCGCCGGGGGCGGGCTAGCCCAGCAGGGCGTAGACGGCGGTCGCGTGGGCGGCCGGTTCGGTGGTGCCGTCGGCGGTCATGGTGATGTCGGCGAAGGCCATCCGCTTGCCCAGCTTGGTGAGCCGGGCGCGGATCAGGACGTCGGTGCCGAGGACCGCCCGCTGGAAGCTGGTGGACTGCTGGACCGTGGTCATGGGGACGAAGCCGCCGCGGGCCGCCGAGACGGCGATCACGGTGGCCGTGTCGGCGGCGGCCATCAGGGCTTGGCCGGAGATGCCGCCGCCCTCGCGCGCCAGCCGGTCGGACCAGGGGAGGCGCAGGACGGCCTCGTGGCCGTCGACGGAGTCGACCGTGAGCCCCAGGTCCAGGACCCAGGGGGCGAAGTTGTCGGCGAGGATCTTCTCGGCGGCGGCGGGAGTCAGCGCCACGGTGTCAGGGAGCGTCACGGCGTCATTGTGCGGCCGCGGCCCGGTGGCGGGCAATGACGCCGTGCCGCGGCCGGTAGCCGGGCAGTGAGCGGCCGAGCTGCCGAAGGGCGTAGTGGGAACGGGACTTGACCGTGCCGGCCGGGATCCCGAGGTCGACGGCGGCCTCGTTGACGGTGAGCCCGTGGAAGTAGAGCCGGACCAGCACCGCCCGGTGCTCCGGGCTCAACTCCCGTACCGCCGCCCGGACGTCGAGGGCCGCCTCGGCCGACTCGGTGGCGTCCGAGGGGTCGGGGGTCACCGCGAGGACCCCGTCGCCGATCTCGGCCGGCCGGGCCAGCCGGGAGCGGCGGGCGTCGATGGCGAGCCGGCGGGCCACGGTGAAGAGCCAGGGCCGCATCGAGGCGTAGGCCCCGCTGAACGCCTCGGGGTGCAGCCAGGCCCGGACCAGGGTCTCCTGGGCGAGGTCCTCGGCGCGCTGGCGGTCGCCGTAGGTCAGTCCCAGGAGGAAGGAGAGCAGGGCGGGGCCGTGCTCGCGCTGGAGTTCCTGAAGCGTCCGCTCGTCGGTCGTCGCCGTCGCCGTCGCCGTCGCCGTCGTCATGAGTGCCCACCCTTCGCCGCCCGCTCGGCGGTTCGTCGTCCGCGCCGTATACGAACGCATCCGGGCGGACGAGGACAGGGAACGGACAGCGGTCTGCGACGAACGGTCGGAACGAGCGGCGAATGGCACGGCGAGCGGTCGGAAGGCGAGCGGGCGAGGGGCATACGTCCGATTCGGTAGGGTTCGTGCCCCACTCCGGCCCGGTCCCTTGACTGACGGCCCCCCGAGGGATGAATTCGGCAGAACACATGTTCTTCCTATGATCGGGGTGGCAGTCGTCATGACCGCAGGCACCAGACCGGTACGCGCCAGACTCGCCCGGGCCGGTTCCACCGTCCTCGCCGGCTCCCTGCTCGCCGTCGTCGCCGCGTGCAGCCAGGGCGGACCCGGCGGCACCCCCGCACCCGGCGGCTCGCCCGGCAGCCCGCCCGGCGGCTCCACCGCGCCCCGCCCCGCCCCGGCCCCCAGGCCGGCCGGCTTCACCCTGGTGGCCTCCGGCGACGTCCTCCCGCACGACTCGATCATCCGCCGCGCCGCCGCCGACGCCGGCGACGGCGGCTACGACTTCCGCCCCATGCTCGCCGGCGTGAAACCGGTCGTCTCCCGCGCCGACCTCGCCATCTGCCACATGGAGACCGTGTACGGGAAGGACGGCGGCCCCTACACCGGCTACCCCGCCTTCAAGTCCCCGCCCGAGGTCGCCACCGCGCTGAAGGCCACCGGCTACGACTCCTGCTCCACCGCCTCCAACCACACCCTCGACGACGGCGCGGCCGGCCTCGGCCGCACCCTCGACGCCCTCGACGCGGCGGGCGTCAAGCACGCCGGATCGGCCCGCACCGCCGCCGAGGCCGCCCGGCCCACCCTGCTCAAGGCCGGCGGCGCCACCGTCGCCCAGCTCGCCTACACCTACGACACCAACGGCTACCCGCTGCCCGCGGGACAGCCCTGGGCGGTGAACCTGCTCGACGAGGCCAAGGTGCTCGCCGACGCCCGGGCCGCCCGGGCGGCCGGCGCCGACGTGGTCGTCGTCAGCGTCCACTGGGGCACCGAGTGGCAGACCGAGCCCGACGAGCGGCAGCTCTCGCTCGCCCGCTCGCTCACCGCCTCCCGCACCGGCGGCCGCCCCGACATCGACCTCATCGTCGGCACCCACGCCCACGTCCCCCAGGCGTACGAGAAGGTCAACGGCACCTGGGTGATCTACGGCATGGGCGACCAGATCGCCGGCGACATGATCAACCACGAGGGCGTCTTCGACCCCCGCGGCAACCAGGGCAGCATCGGCCGCTTCACCTTCGCCCCGCCGAAGAAGCCCGGCGCCCGCTGGGAGGTCACCAAGGCCGAGTTCGTGCCCCAGTGGTTCGACACCGGGCGCGGCCGGGTGGTCAACCTGGGCTCCGACACCTCCGACCCCCGCCACCCCGGCATCCGCGAGACGATCCGCCAGGTCGTCCTCGGCCGGGGCGCCGACAAGGACGGCCTCACCCTCGGCACGTGAGGACGGCGGCCGGTCAGGGGACGACCGTGACCGGCCAGCGGCCCGCCTTCACCAGCCGCACGGCCACCGAGCCGACGAAGCGGTGCCCGGCCGACTCCGAGGCGCCCACCACCACGGCGTCCGCCTTCAACTCCTCCGCCGCCCGCACCAGCCCGGTGTACGCGTCCCCCTTGAAGGTGCGGAACTCCCACCGCACCTGCCAGAGATCCTTCACCCGCTCGGCCGAGGCACGGATCTCCGCCGCCAGCTCCTGCGCGATCTCCTCCGTCGCCCCGGCCACCGGGGCGCCCATCGAGGCGCCGGCCGCGATCAGCGGCTGTACGTAGACCAGCGCGAGCAGCGCGTTCTGCCGGCGGGCCAGCCCGGCCGCGTACGACGCCGCCCGCAGCGACGAGGCCGAACCGTCGACCCCGGCCATGATCACCTTCGGGCCGTCGGTGCCGCGTTCGAACCGGTGGGGCTGCTGTTCGCTCACCCTTCGAGGGTATCGGCCCAACGGGTGCAATCGGACGGCGGCCCGGTGTCGGTGAGGGGCCCGGGACCCTCCCCGTATGAACCATTGGTCATGAAAAACGATCAGCTGCCCACCGGGCGGAGGTCGGTGCTGCGCCTGGCCGCCGGCCTCGGCGTCACCGTCGCGGCCGGCGCGTTCGCCCTCGACCGGTTCGGCCCCGGCGACACCGCCGCGGAAGGCGCCGCCGCCGCGCCCCAGGGCCCGCCCGGCGCCGCCGCCGGGCCGCCGGCCTCCTCGCCCCGGCTGCGGCCCTCCGCGTACCGGCTCCAGCCCATGACGGCGTACGCCCCCGCCGCCCGGCCCCGGGCCCTCCCGCCGGTCCGGCAGCGGCCCTTCCTCTCGCTGACCGGCGTCGGCCGCTCCATGGTGCTCACCTTCGACGACGGCCCCGACCCCCGCTACACGCCCGACATCCTGGCCACCCTGCGGCAGTACGACTGCCGGGCCATGTTCTTCGTCTGCGGCGAGATGGCGGTGGAGAACCAGGACCTGCTCCGGGAGATGGCCGACGACGGGCACGTGGTCGGCAACCACTCGTGGTCCCACCCGCTCGTGCCGAAGCTGCGGCCCTCCCGCATCCGGGACGAACTCGGCTCCACCAGCGAGGTGGTGGAGCGCGCGCTGGGCGCCGCGCCGCTCTGGTACCGGGCCCCGTACGGCGCCTGGAACCGGCACTCCTTCGAGATCGGCGCCGAACTGGGCATGGAGCCGCTCGCCTGGACCGTGGACACCCTCGACTGGAAGGAACCCGGCAGCGGCACCATCGTCCGCCGGGTCCTCGACGGCGCGGGACCCGGCGTCATCGTCCTGTCGCACGACGCCGGCGGGAACCGCTCGCAGAGCGTGGCCGCCCTCCGCCGCTACCTGCCCGCGCTCCTCGACGAGGGCTACACGGTCACCGTCCCCCGGCGCTGACCGCCCGGGCGTCACGCGAAGGGCCCCGGGGGACGCCCCCGGGGCCCTCCACGCGCGCGTGCGTCAGCGGGAGCCGACCATCCGGGCGTAGACGACCACGTTCCCGTCGTACCCCTTCGCCCGGGTGTAGCCGCCGCCGCAGGTGATCACCCGCAGCTCCGGGTGGCCGGTGTCCCCGTAGACCTGCGGACCGGGGAAGTCCTCCTTGGAGTACACCTCGATGCCGTAGATCTCGAAGACCGCCACCCGTCCGTCGTACCGCTCGACCTCGACGTGCTGGCCCTTCTCCAGCGAGCCGAGGCCGTAGAAGACCGCCGGGCCGCTGTTGTTGTCGACGTGCCCGACGATCACCGCGGTGCCGCGCTGACCGGGCGCGATGCCGTTCTGGTACCAGCCGGCCAGATTGGCGTCCTGCGGGGGAGGGGCCGCCACCCAGCCGTCCGCGTCGAGCCCCACGTCCATCACCGGGGCCGCGACCTCGATCGCCGGGATGCGGATCCGCGAGGCGGGCGCGAAGGGCAGCGGCTGGACGCCCGCCGACGCCTCCGCGGGCGGCGCGACGACCGGACGGGCCACCGGACGGGCCGCGGCGGCCGGCTGCGGCGGACCGCCCGCGACGTCCGCGCCGTTGCGCATCATCGCGAGTCCGGACAGCATGGCGAGGGCCAGGACGCCCCAGGGGTGTCGTCTCCTGCGCTCAGGGACGCGGAAGTCCTTCGGGGGCATGGTTCTCCCTTCGTGGCGACGTGTGAACGGTAAGGGCGACTCCGCACCCCTGCCCTCCGGGCGGCCCGAACGGGTAACCCCCCGCCGCCGTACGGGTGGCGACGCGCCGAAGACAACCCCCGCCCGGGCGCGTACCGGAGCCGACGCACCGTCAGGAAGAGCGCGCACGCTCGGCGTCGGTCGCCCCTGTCCGCCCGGGTGACAGCGCGCTGACCCATCCGAGTACTCGTCGGACAATCGTTTTGCGCGCCCCTGACCTGCGGTTGTGTGGCCCCGTGCAACTCGATCGGCGGCATGGCCGCTCACCGGACCGGCCCAGTGCCGAGGTGCAGGGAGAGGTCCAAGTTGTGATGGTTCGTCATGGAAGGCGTACTCGTCGAATCTCCCGGAGCACCGCTTCGGGGCGTCTTCCACTGGAGGTTCAACCATGCGTGCTGCACGCACTCTGGCGGTGACCGCCACCGCGTTCGCCGCGGTCGCCCTGGCCGCTCCCCTCGCCGCCGCCACCAACGGTCCCAGCAACGTCCAAGTCAACCCCTACGACGTCCACGCGGGGTCGACGATCACGATCACGGCCAAGGGCTGCGGCCACGGCGGCACGGTCACGTCCAACGCCTTCCCGGAGACCAGCCTCTCGGTCAACTCCAACGGCCTGTCCAGCGCGATCGCCCGGGTCTACAACAACGCCACGCCCGGCAACTACAACCTGGCCGTCAAGTGCAGCGACAACTCCCGGGTCGTCACGCACCCGTTCCGCGTGCTCGCGGGCCGCGGCGCCCAGGGTGGTCTCGGCGGTTCGCTGGCGCCCAGCTCCACCGAGATGGCCGTCGGCGGCAGCCTGGTCGCCGCCGCCGCGCTCGGCGGCGGTGTCTTCGTGCTCCGTCGCCGCCGGATGACCGGCACGGGCGTCTGACCGGCCGAACCTCCCGGTCGGCCTCCTGTGCCCCCCCCCCCCCCGGTCCCCGCGGGGGTGCCGGGGGGCGGGGCGGGCGGGCGCCCCGGCGCGCGGCGGGGCGGCGGACGCCGGCGGCGCGCGCGGTCCCGCGCTCCACAC
>NZ_JBHYKM010000176.1:10188-12105 GCF_042741435.1 Streptomyces sp. NPDC058955
GTGGCGCGCCCCCCCCGGGCGCCGGCCGCTGGGTGGTCGGCGCCGGCCCCCCCGCCGGTGGGGTCGCGGGGCCGGGCCCCGCGGGGTGCGGGGTGGGGGGGGGGGGGGCGGCGGGCTGTCCGGCGCACGGGGACGGTTCCGGCTCAGTGCCGGCGGTCGCCCGTGCGGCGCCGGATCACGTACGCCGTACCGGCCGCGGCGGCGGCGAGCACCAGGGCCGTACCGGCCGCCAGCGTCCCCGATTCGAGGCTTCCCTGGGAGCCGCCGAGGCCGCCCTGCACACCGCGCGGGGTGAGCAGCACGGTCGAGCGGGCGGTGGGCGACAGCGTCGCCAGTCCGCTGATCGTCAGGTCCACGGTGTCCTGCACGCCGCCCGAGCAGTTGAACGCCACCGTGTACACGGCGCCGCGCTTGGCGTCCGCGTCCACGGTGGCGGTGGCCGTCGAGCCCGGGGCGATCTGGACGGTGTCGAAGATGCCCGCCGTCGCCGTCGCCGTGCTGGCGCAGCCGGGGGCGCTGAGCGTCACCCGCCCGCCGGGGGCGACGAGCGACGGGGAGACGACGAAATCGCCCGGGGCCTTGGCACCCCGCACCCGCGGGTTCGGCGCGGGCGCACCGTCGGCCGCGTGGGCGACGGTGACGGGGGCGGCCAGGGCGAGGGCGGCCGCCCCCAGCAGGGCGGTGGACGCGGCACGTATCGCGCGCATGGTGATTCCTCCGGGTCCCGAGGGCCGGCCGCGGCGGTTTGGCCGCGTGGAGCCTGCGTGCACCTCGTTGCCCGAAACGCTAGGAGCGCACTACCACAGCCGCGATCCCAGACGTGCGAATGGGGCACCCTTGTCCCCCGGGCGGCCCAGCCCCGCCCGTCCGGTCACTCCGTGACCTGCGGGAACAGATCGGTGAACGGCGCGGCGGTGGCGGCGAGACCGCGGCCGAACGGGGCGTCGAAGTCCCAGATGAGGAAGAGCAGGAAGGCGATCAGCGCGCTGTAGAGGCCGGCGAGCAGCAACTCGCGGCCGGTGCGCCGGATCTGGAGCGTGAAGATGAGCCCCACCGAGACCAGCGCGCCGATGATCAGGCCGAACCACACGACCCCGGGCATGGTCTCGCCGGCGCTCTGGCCGCGGGCGCCGCGGGCGTCGTCGGCGACCATCACCTGGTCGACCAGCGGCTGGTAGGCCTGCCCCTCGAAGTCGTCGGCCGGTTCGTAGTCGGTGACGCCGCGGCGCACCTTCTGCAGCAGGGCGTCGCCCTCGGGGGTGGTGGCGCCCTCCTCCGCCATGTACGCGAACTCCTCGTTCACCACGTAGTCGACGTACGCGTCGACGTCGGCGCGGATCCTCTCGCGGACCGGCAGCGGGTAGACCTCGACCCGCTCGGAGATCTCGTGCATCGCCTGGGCCTCCTGGCGGACCACCTCCTGGGCGGCGCCCCGGCCCTCCCAGACGCCGGCGATGGCGAGGCCGAGGACGATCGCGTAGATCACGCCGATCATCATCGTCATGTACTCGATGACGTCGGGGGTCTCGTTGGGGTCGTCGTCGTCGGGGATCCGGCGGTGGTTGATGACGACGATGGCCAGGACGACGGCGCAGGCCGCGGCCATCGCCAGGGTCAGGACGAGCCATTCGGACATGGTTCCTCGGTCTTTCTCGGAGGGTTCGAGTCGGGGTGCGGCGGGGTGCGGCGCTCGGGGCCGGTCAGCGGGAGGAGCGCGGGCGCAGGATCGCGGTGGCCAGCACGGCCGGCGCGGTGATCAGCAGCATCGTGGTGACGGGCGATGAGGTGGTCTTCGGCTGGGGCCGGGAGGTCCGCTTGTAGTGCGGCAGCGCGACCGGGGCCGCGGGCGCGGGGCGCGGCGCCGTCGTCGGGGTGGGGGACGGGGCCGGGGGAGCGGGGGCCGGCGGCGCCCCCCCC
>NZ_JBHYKM010000177.1:0-9998 GCF_042741435.1 Streptomyces sp. NPDC058955
GCCCGTACCTGAAGTGATCCGGCGGAGAGGGGGCGGAGCGGGAAATCCGCCCCCTTTTCGCCATGTTCAAGTCAAGATTCTGTTACATGAACGGGCTTGTCGGACAGAAGCCTTCCCTCCGCCCCGCCCGTCTGGGATCTTGCGTCCACCCCACACATCACACGGCCCGGCCGGCGCCACCCGCGCCACCGGGCCATCGGAGGACGCATTGTTTTCCCACATACCCGGCCGGATGAGAATCGCGGCGATCGCCCTCGGTACGACCCTGGCGCTCGCGGGCCCGGTCTCGCTCGCCCAGGCCGCCCCGGTCGACAACGAGCCGCTGGCCGCCTTCACCGCGAACGCCCGGACCGCGCAGGAGGCGCCGGCCGCCTGGGCCGCCGGCACCCGCGCGTACCTGGTCATCACCGCTCCCGGTGACACCACCGCGGTCCGCAACGCCGTGGCGGCCAACGGCGGTTCGGTCTTCTCCTCCTTCGACGCCATCGGCGTGGTCGTCGCCCACTCGACCTCCGCCTCCTTCGCCTCGACCATGCGTGGCGTCGCGGGCGTGCAGAAGGTCGGCGCGACCCGCACCTCGGACGTCCCGGCCGACGCGTACAACCCGGCCCTCCCGTCGAACCCGGCGCAGTCCGCGGCCCCGACGACGGAGCCGGTCCGCTCGGACATGACCCAGATCAAGGCCGACCAGGCGTGGGCCGTGAACCCGGGCTCCGCCTCGGTCAAGGTCGGCATCCTGGACACCGGCGTCGACGACCAGCACCAGGACCTCGCGCCGAACTTCAACGCCGCCGACTCCGTCTCCTGCGCCTACGGCAAGGCGGACACCCGCGCCGGCGCCTGGCGCGACGTCGACCAGCACGGCACCCACGTCGCCGGCACGGTCGCCGCCGCCAAGAACGGCAAGGGCGCCATCGGCGTCGCACCGGGCGTCAAGATCTCCTCGGTGCGCATCGCCGAACCCGGCTCCACCCTGTTCTTCGCGGAGAACACCATCTGCGGCCTCGTCTGGGCCGGCGACCACGGCTTCAAGGTCACCAACAACAGCTATTACACGGACCCGTGGCAGTTCAACTGCCCGGACAACCTGGACCAGGCGGCCATCCTGGAGGGCGTGGGCCGCGCCCAGGCGTACGCCGAGTCCAAGGGCTCGCTCCAGGTCGCGGCGGCCGGCAACTCCAACGTGGACCTGGCCAACAAGACCACCGACTCGTCGAGCCCCAACGACTCGACGCCGGTCAACCGCACCATCACCAACGCCTGCCTCGACATCCCGGCGGAGCTGCCGGGCGTCGTCACCGTCTCGGCGAACGGCACCAGCGGCACGTCGAAGGCGTCGTTCTCCAACTACGGCAGCAACGTCATCGAGGTCTCGGCCCCCGGCGAGTCCGTGTACAGCACCGTCCCCGGCGGCAAGTACTCCTCGCTGAGCGGCACCTCCATGGCCTCCCCGCACGTGGCGGGCGTCGCCGCGCTGCTGGCCAGCGCCAACCCGGCGTACACCCCGGCGGACATCCGGGCCAAGCTCGGCGAGCACGCCACCGACCTGGCCTGCCCCTCGGATGCCCGCTGCACCGGCACCACGGCGAAGAACAGCTTCTTCGGCGAGGGCCGCGTCGACGCGCTCAAGGCCGTCGGCGGCTCGACCCCGCCGCCCGGCGCGTACTTCGAGAACCTGACCGACGTGACGATCTCCGACAACGCCACCGTCGAGAGCGCGATCACCGTCGGCGGGGTGACCGGCAACGCGCCGGCGACCCTCAAGGTCGGCGTGGACATCAAGCACACCTACATCGGCGACCTCAAGGTCGACCTGGTCGCCCCCGACGGCTCGGTCTACACCCTGCACAACCGGACCGGCAGCTCCACCGACAACATCGTCCAGACCTACACCGTCAACGCCTCCGCCGAGGTCGCGAACGGCGTCTGGAAGCTCCGCGTGAACGACAACGCGAACGCGGACACCGGCCGGATCGACGCCTGGAACCTGACCTTCTGACGGTCGGGCAGCCTGGCTGATCCCCCTCACCGGCACCCCGAAGGGGCCGGAGCGGACCCGCTCCGGCCCCTTCGGCATGTCCGGCGGCATGTCCGGCGGAGAAATCCCGTACCGAGGGGTAGCCCGCACGACCCCCTTGCTATACGTTCCGTCTAACAAGCTTGCTAGACGCGATGTCTAACAAGAGGGACCCGAGCCGACCGCGTGACCCAAGGAGCCGCAACGATGGCCAGCAGCACCGTGCGCCCGGACAACCACGACCACGACGACGTCGCCGAACGGCTCCTCCGGTCGGCCGCCAAGCTCAGCTACGACCCCGCCGTCGAGGTCGACTGGGACACCCCGCTCGACAAGGGCTTCCACGGACAGAGCCCCGAGTGGAACAGCCTCTACGGCACCGCCTACTGGCACGAGATGACCGAGGAGCAGCAGAAGGAGCTGACCCGCCAGGAGTCCGCCTCCGTCGCCTCCACCGGCATCTGGTTCGAGATGATCCTCCAGCAGATGATCCTCCGGGACATCTACCGCACGGACCACACCGACCCCCGCTTCCAGTGGGCGCTCACCGAGATCGCCGACGAGTGCCGCCACTCGATCATGTTCGCCCGCGGCTCCCAGAAGCTCGGCGCCCCCGCCTACCGGCCCAAGCGCTCCGTCATGGAACTCGGCAGGGTCATGAAGACCGTCGGCTTCGGCGAGGCCGCCTACGCCGGCATCCTCGTCGCCGAGGAGGTCCTCGACGTCATGCAGCGCGACTGGATGCGCGACGAGCGGGTGGTCCCCTTCGTCCGGACCATCAACAACATCCACGTCGTCGAGGAATCCCGGCACATGAAGTTCGCCCGGGACGAGACCCGCCGCCACCTCGCCCGCGCCGGCCGGACCCGCCGCCACCTCCAGGCGCTGATCGTCGCCATCGCCGCGTACTACATCATCACCAGCCTCGTGCACCCCGAGGTGTACGTCCGGGCCGGCCTCGACCCCGAGCGCGCCCGCCGAGAGGCCGCCGCCAACGAGCACTACAAGGCCCAGCTCCGCGCCAGCTGCTCCGGCCTCATGGAGTTCCTCGGCGACGTCGGCATGCTGACCCGCCCCGCCGTCTTCTTCTACCAGCGCGCCCACCTCCTCTGACCCCGACCCCGACGAGCCGAGCCGAGCCGCCGCCATGACCTACGCGATCACCCAGACCTGCTGCTCCGACGCCACCTGCGTCGCCGTCTGCCCGGTCAACTGCATCCACCCGACGCCCGAAGAGCCGGACTTCGGCACCACCGAGATGCTCTACATCGACCCGAAGAGCTGCATCGACTGCGGGGCCTGCGCCGACGCCTGCCCGGTCGACGCGATCTTCCCGGTCGACCGGCTCACCGGACCGCTCAAGCGGTACGAGGCGGTCAACGCCGCCCACTACGAGGGCCGCGACCCCGCCCCCGTCCTCGCCTCCCCCACCTTCCACCCCTGGGGCGAGCCGTCCTTCGCCCGCTCGCTGCCCTCCGACTTCGCCCCCCTCCGGGTCGCCGTCGTCGGCACCGGCCCGGCCGGCATGTACGCCGCCGAGGACCTGCTGCTCCACACCAACGCCGAGGTCACCCTCATCGACCGGCTCCCGGTCGCCGGCGGCCTCGTCCGCTACGGCGTGGCCCCCGACCACCCCGGCACCAAGGGCGCGGGCGACACCCTCGCCCGCTTCCACACCCACCCCCGGGCCACCGTCCGGCTCGGCGTCGAGATCGGCCGGGACGTCACCGCCGAGGAACTGGCCGCCCACCACGACGCGGTCGTGTACGCGGTCGGCGCCCCGTCCGACCGCCGCCTCGGCATCCCCGGCGAGGACCTGCCCGGCAGCCTCGCCGCGACCTCCCTCGTCTCCTGGTACAACGCCCACCCGGAGACCGCGCCCGGCGCCGTCGCCCTCGGCGCCACCGAGCGGGTCGTCGTCGTCGGCACCGGCAACGTCGCCCTCGACGTGGCCCGCATCCTCGTCTCCGACCCCGCCGCCCTCGCCGGCACCGACATCGCCGACCACGCCCTCGCCGCCCTGCGCGACTCCCGGGTCCGCGAGGTGGTGCTGCTCGGCCGCCGCGGCCCCGAGGACGCGGCGTACACCGCCTCCGAACTCCTGGCCCTCGGGCACCTGCCCGGCGTCGACCTCGTCGTCGACACCCACGACCCCCGGATCGCCGAGGCCATCGACACGGCCGCCCCCGGCGACAAGGCCGCCCTCCTCAAGGACACGGCCCGCGAGGCGGTCGACTGGGCCGGCGACCCCGGGACCGGCCGCCGCCGGATCGTCCTCCGCTTCCACTCGGCCCCGGAATCGGCCCTCGGCGAGGACGCGGTCCGCGCCGTCCGCGCCGGCGGCCCCGGAGGCGGCGTCGACATCCCGGCCGGCCTCCTCGTCCGGGCCATCGGCTACCGGGGCGTACCGCTCGCCGGGCTCCCTTTCGACGAGACCACCGGCACCGTCCCGCACACCGCCGGCCGCGTCGAAGGCATGACCGGCACGTACGTCGTCGGCTGGATCAAGCGCGGCCCCTCCGGCGGCATCGGCGCCAACCGCGCCTGCGCGGCGGAGACCGTCGGCAGCCTGCTCGCCGACGCGGTCGACGGGCGTCTCCCGAAGCCGTCGGGCTCCGCGCACTCCTTCACCCGCCTCGCCCGCGGCCGCGCCGGGCGGCTCGTCGACGCCCGCGGCCTCGCCGCCATCGACCGGGCCGAACGCGCCCGGGGCGCCGCGACGGGCCGGCCCCGCGTCAAGCTCGCGACCGTCCCCGAACTGGTCGCGGCGGCCCGCCGCGGCCGGCTCCGCGGCCCGGTGGGCTGACCCCGACGGGGTGCGCGGAGAAGACGCACCCGGGCGGAAGGCATACGGGGCGGGCGCGGGGGCACTCGCCCCGTATGAGCACCCCAGGCGGCGTCCCGCACGACGACGGACGCGGAGAGAGCCCCGCCCAGCGCGCGGACCGCCGCTGGAACGAACTCCTCCAGGAACTCCGCGTCGCGCAGACCGGCACCCAGATCCTGTTCGGCTTCCTCGTCGCGGTCGTCTTCCAGCCGCGCTTCGCGGAACTGGGCTCGACCGACCGGCTCATCTACGTGGTCACGGTGTGTCTGGGAGCGGCGACCACGGGTGCGCTCGTCGCGCCTGTGGCGGTGCACCGGCTGGTGGCCGGGCGCCGGCTGAAACCGGAGGCGGTGTCCTGGGCGGGGCGCCTGACGCTGGTGGGCGTGGTGCTGCTCTACCTGACGATGGTGTCGACGTTCCTGCTGATCATGCGCATGGTCCTGGACGACGGGATCGCGCTGTGGCTGGTCGTCGTGATGGCGCTCTGGCTGGCGCTCTGCTGGTTCATGGTCCCGTTCATCGCCCGGCGCAGCGGCACCAACGGCAACGGCGGCGGAAACGGCGACGGCGGGAACGACAAGGCGGAGGACGGCTTCGGGCCGTGGCCGCGCTGAGGGTCCGGCCCGGGACGGCGGGCCGGCGGAACGCGGCGGATCAGGCCGCGACCGGGAGCGGACGGCGCAGCACGATCGCGTTCAGCCCGACGGAGAACGGCGCCGTGTCCGTCAGACCGAGCCCGAGCACCTGCTCCTTCGGCAGCTCGACGGTGACGTCCACGCAGAACGCCAGCGCGTGCAGCGCGTCGCCCGAGCTCTCGTCCTGCAGCGCGAAGAAGAGGTCCCGGTAGTAGCGGGTGCGCTGCCCGGACTCCTCGTAGAACTTCAGACCCGGCTCGTCCACCGCCTCACCGAGCCCGGTGAACGCGGCGACCAGCTCCCGCTCCACGGTCCCCCAGAAGCCCGCCTCCGCGCACGCGGCCGGCAGCGCCTGCCGGACGGCCTCCTTCAGCGAGAGCACCATCACGAGCAGCGGCGCGTGCTCCCTGAGGCCCCAGCCGCGCACCATCCGGACGACGGTGCAGTCCGGGACTGCGGCGGCCGCCCGGTGGATGGCCTCGAAGTCGAAATCGACGGTGGCGGGGGCGATCGCCTCCTGGAAGACCCGGTCGATCGACCGGGCCTCGTCGAGGTGGGCGGGCGCCACCTCGATCACGGTCCTGAAACTGGCGGCCAAAGGCTTCTCCTGTTCTCGCCGCCCACCACGGTGGGCGCTCTTGATCGACAGGAGGAGTATGCCGAGGGGCCCGCTCAGCGCCCCCGGCGGGGCTTCCCGCCGCGCCCCGCGGCACCGCCCTTGCCCCGCGCGGGCTTCGCCGGCCGCGCCGGCCTGCCCCCGGCGGCCTTCTTCGCGGGCTTCGGCGCCGACTTCGCGGTCTTCTGGCCCTTCTGGGCCTCCGCCCGCCGCCCCCGGGTGCTGTTGACGGTCCGGCCGCGGACGATCCCGATGAACTCCTCCACCAGGTCGGGAGCCTCCTCGGCCTTCGGCCACGACAGCGCCACCCGCGACTGGGGCACACCGGTGATCGTCCGGTACGTGAGGTCCTTGCGGTGGTGCAGCCGGGCCAGCGACTGCGGCACGACCAGCACGCCGACCCCGGCGGCCACCAGCTCGATCGCGTCCGCCGTCGTCTCCGGCCGCTGGAACGCGGGCCGGCCGGGCGGCGCCTCCCAGTCGAGCGTGTCGTCCAGCGGGTGCAGCACCAGCTCCTCCGCCAGGTCCTCCGGGCTCAGCTCCTCGGCCGCGGCGAACAGGTGGTCCTTCGGCACCACCACCACACTGGTCTCCTCGTACAGCGGGATGGCGCTCAGGTCCTCGCCGTCGACCGGCAGCCGCAGCAGCGCGGCGTCCGCGGCACCCTCCCGGAGCATCCCGAAGGACTCGCCGGGCGTCACCTGGAGGAGCGTGAGACGGACGTCGGGCAGCCGCTGCTCCCAGATCCGCACCCACTTCGAGGGCGTCACACCGGGCACATAGGCGAGCCGGAAGGTCGTGGGGGCCGCGGAGGAGTCAGTCACCCCGCAAGATTACCCGCCGGTCCGCCCCGTCCGCGCAGGTCGGCGGGCGGCCGTGGTCGGCGCACGCCCGTCCGCTCGATACCCTGGACACCATGACGCAGCACCAGAACTCCCAGACGATGAAGCCCGCGACCGCGGCGAAGAAGCTGGGTGTGTACCTCGACGCCACCCCCGCCGACTTCCAGGAGGGCGTCGTCTCGCGCGCCGAGCTCAACGAACTCCAGGCCAACCCCCCGGCCTGGCTCCAGGAGCTGCGCCAGAACGGCCCGCACCCGCGCCCCGTCGTCGCCGCCAAGCTCGGCATCTCCATCTCCGGTCTCGCCCGCGGCGGCGTCACCGAGGCGCTGACCACCGAGCAGATCGAGGCCCTCAAGGCCGAGGCCCCCGAGTGGCTGGTCAAGGAGCGCGCCACCCAGGCCGACGTCCGCAAGGAGAACGTGCGGATCAAGGAGCGCAACGCCCAGCGCGCCGCCGACGAGGCCGCCCGCGCGCAGAACGCCTGACGGACCCGGTCGCCGTCGCCGGTGTGGCGCGGCGCCGGGCGCGGGAGGCATCCCCTCATGAACGAGGTAACCGACCCGCCCGTCGTCGCCGCCGTCGACGGCTCCGAGCACAGCCTCCGCGCCCTCTCCTGGGCGCTGGGCGCCGCCGAGACCATGGGCGCCCCCGTGGTCGTGGTGCACGTCCGCTCCGAGGCGCTCCAGCTGGGCGCGGCCCGCATCGCCTCGCTCGGCACCGAGCCGGAGCTGAAGGACACCGTCCTCGAAGCCGTCCGCACGGTCGTGGAGGAACGCGGGCACACGATGCCGGTGCGGTACGACTCCCTGGACGGATCGGTCACCGACGTCCTGCCGGCGGCGGCCCGGGGCGCCCGCCTCCTGGTGACCGGCTCCCGGGGGCACGGCGGCTTCGCATCCCTGCTGCTCGGCTCCACCGGCCGCGCCCTCGCCGCCCGCTCCCCCTGCCCCCTGGTGGTGGTCCCGCACGAGGCCCGCACCGCGTCCCTGGACAGCGGCCCGGAGGCCGGGCGGATCCTGCTGGGACTGCACCCGGAGGAGACCCCGGACGAGGTGGTGGCCTTCGCCTTCGAGACGGCGGGGCTACGCGGCGTCCCGCTGGAGGCGATGACGGCACTGCCGCTCCCGCCGAACCCGTCCACGCTGGTCGCGGCCCCCTCCCCGGCCTTCCAGATGCCGCCGCCCCTGCCCCTCGCCGACGACACCGAGGACCTCCTCGCGGAGGCCCGGCGCGTCCAGCGGACCCGGCTGCGCCCCTTCGCCGAGCGGTGGCCGGGCGTGGAACTGGTCCGCACGGTGGCGCCGGGCGACGCCGCGGGACTCCTGGTCGACGCCTCCGCCGACGCGGCCCTGCTGGTCGTGGGCCGCCACCACCGGCACCGGATCGCGGAACTCCTGGTGGGCTCGGTGGCGCACGCCGTGCTCCACCACGCCGCCTGTCCGGTGGCGGTCGTCCCGCCGCCCGCCACCGACTGACCCCCCTGTCGGTGACGGCTGGTAGACAGGGCGCATGAGCTCCGACAGGTACGCCTCCGGTCCCGCCGCCGACCCCGCCTCCGCCGCCCGCAACACCCGCCCACCGACCGCGACCGCCGCGCTGGGCGCCGGGATCGTCGTGCTCGACGCCCGGGGCCGGGTCCTGCTCGGCCTGGACCGCTCGGGCGTGTGGGAACTGCCGGGCGGCGGCGTCGAACCGGGCGAGTCGATCGAGGAGGCCGCGGCCCGGGAGCTGGCCGAGGAGACCACGCTGGTCACCGGCGCGGCCGAGGTCGAGGTCCTCGGGCTGCTCCTCGACACGGTCACCTCGCCGGACCTGACGCGGATGACGGCGGCGACGGTCGTCCGCGCCTTCACCGGCACCCCGGAGGTCGCCGAACCGGAGAAGATCCGGTGCTGGGAGTGGACCTCCCCCGACGCGCTGCCGGAGGCCCTGTTCCTGCCCTCCGCGCAGGTCCTGGCCGTGTGGCGGCCCGACCTCGCGCTGCCGCCGGCGCCCTTCCACCGCTACACGCTCGGCCGCCCGTCGTCCTGAGCCGACCGCGCGCCACCGCGCGGGACCGCCGGGGCCTGGCTAGCGTGGGCGTGGACCGCGAAACACCCCATAACGTCATCGATCGGAAGCGAGAGTCACGTCATGGCCGTACGACCTGAAGGCACACCGGTCTGGACCGACGCGATGTTCACCGACGCCGAGGGCGCCAAGACGTTCTACGCCGATGTGCTGGGCTGGACCTTCGGCGAGGCGTCGACGGAGTTCGGCAACTACACCCAGGCGTACAAGGACGGGAAGGCGGTCGCCGCCGTCGTCCCGCCGATGCCCGGCGGGGACGCCCCGCCGCAGTCCGCCTGGTGTCTGTACCTCGCCTCGGACGACGTCGCCGCCACCGCGGAGAAGATCAAGGCGGCCGGCGGCACGGTGCTGATGGAGCCGATGAAGGTCGGCGACTTCGGCTCGATGTGCATCGCCCAGGACCCGGCGGGCGTGGTGTTCGGCCTCTGGCAGGCCGGCGTCCACGAGGGCTTCGAACTCGAAGGGGAGACCGGCTCGTACGTCTGGGCCGAGGTCTTCACCCGCGAGCCCGAGAAGTCCGACGCCTTCTTCACCGGCGTCTTCGGCTACAACGCCAAGAAGATGACCGACGAGCACATGGACTACAAGGTCTTCGACCTCGGCGCCGACCCGATCCTCGGCCGCATGAGGATGACGCCCGAGGACTTCCCGGCGGAGGTCCCCTCCTACATCCAGGTCTACTACGCCGTCGACAACTGCGACCTGGCGGTCGCCGCCGCCGAACGCCTCGGCGGGCGCAAGGTCTTCGGCCCGATGGACAGCCCCTTCGGCCGCTTCGCCGCCCTCCTCGACCCGCAGGGCGCCGCGTTCGCGGTGATCGACGTCCGGACGACCGTCGGCGAGGTACCGCCGATGGAATGAGCCGGCGCCCCCGGGGCGGGGCGCCCGCGCCGGGGGGGCGGCCCCGGGCCCGGGGGGGGGGGCGGCCCCGGGGGCGCGCCGGCGCGCCACCCCCGGTGTCATCCCCCGCTGCGGGGGGCGCGGGGGGGCG
>NZ_JBHYKM010000177.1:10008-12005 GCF_042741435.1 Streptomyces sp. NPDC058955
CCTTGAACGCGAGCGCCACGAGCGGCGCCTCCGGATCGGCCGCCCGATCGCCCCCCGCCCCCCGGGGGCGGGGGGGCGGGGGGGGGCCTTTTGGGGCCCACCCGGGCGGGTGGGGGTGCACCCCCCCCGCGCCGGGGGCCCCCCCCCCGGTCCCGTGCGTCCGGGCTCAGCCGGTGTCCCGCACGGCGACGATCCCGTTGAAGACGCCGACGTAGGCGGTGCCGTCGGGGCCCAGGGTGATCGGCGCCCAGTTGTTGTCGTAGCCGAGCCCGGTCCCGGTGAACCGCGAGAAGACCCGGGCGCCGGTGCGGAAGTCGACGGCGGTCAGGTACCAGGCGTCGATCCCCCACCGGTGCGGCCGCTTCTCGTAGAAGTAGAGCAGCCCGTTGGCCGTGGACAGCTTGGGCACGGTGGACGGCGACCGTACGTCGCTCTCCCAGACCACGTCGCAGCCGCTCCCGTCGGGCCGTACGTCGATCCGCGTCGCCCCGCCGACGACGCTCCGCCCGAAGCCGAGCGACGACGGGTTCTCGTACCCGTAGTTGTTCTCCACCACGAGACTGTCGCCCCAGCTGATCAGCGAGTTGTCGGTGGTGGAGGCCCCGGCGCCGAACACCGGCACCTTGCAGACGAGCCGCTCCCCCGCCGGCGCGTCCGCTCCGCGCCGGTAGACGAGGACGTTCATCCGCTCGTCGGCGTTGTCGGTGATGGCCACGTACGCGTCACCCCGCCCGAAGAGATCGGGCGTGGTTCCCGACCCCTGGTTCACCGAGCCGGGCTTGGTCCCCGTCCCCCGGTCGTACGGTTCCCGCCAGACGACCCGCGGCGTCCCGTCGGCGTCGGCCCGGAACGCGTACAGCGCGTGGTCCGTGACGAGGGAGACGCCGTCCTCGGCGACGGAGAACGAGTTCTGGATCTCCTCCCCCTCCAGCCGTACGGCCCGCAGGGCACCGCTCTGCGGGTCGACGGTCCCGACCCGCCCGAGCCGGGTGACCCACCAGATACGCCCGTCCCAGTCCGGCATCACGGAGGTGACGGGGTCACAGACTCCGCTCGGCAGGAGGTTCGTCCAGGTGACGCAGTCGTGCGGCACCAGCGGGGTGAGGTCCCAGTCGTCCTCGACCGTGAACTCCCAGCGCCCGTCGGCGTTCCGCGCGTGGGAGATCCGCAGCACGTGCTGCCGGGAGTCGGCGAGCACCACCCGGTCACGGTCGTCCAGATAGAAGTAGGCCCCACCCGAGGTGTCCTTGAAGATCTTCCCGAAGTCGAGCCGGGTGATGGCCTCGACGGTGGAGGAGCGCTGCGGCAGCTGGTACTCGGCGAGCGTGTCGAGGCTCCGCGGGTCGAGCAGCTTCAGCAGAAAGCCGCTGAACGTCCCGCAGACGGTGAGGAGCCGCCCGCCGGCGTCGAAGGTGACGGTGGCGCACTCCCCGCCGAGGGGCGCGATCTTCTCGCTGGTCACGTCCGGTTCCCGCCCGAGCGGCCCCGGGTACGGGTGCGTCCCGCTCCCGGCCCCGTCGGCGTGCATGCCGCTGCGCCCGTTGGGGGCGAGGTACGGATGCCGGGCGGGCCCGGCACCCGGCAGCGGCCTGGCCGTCGCCGGGGCGCCCAGGTAGTGCTCGACGAGCCGGTGCCCCAGCGCGAGGGGGATCTCCTCGGCCTGGGCCACGGGCGCCGAACCGACGAGCAGGACGGCGGCGAGGGCGGTGGCCAGACCGGCCAGGCGTCTTCTGCGAGGGCGTGTGCATGAGGTCAAGACAGCTCCTCCGGGTGGGTACGACAGTCGCGCCGGCCGCCGACGCTAGGCCCGTCCCCCGGAGAAGGGAAGCGAAGTGCCCCACGATCCACGAGAACGCAGAAATGCCTCAACCCCCGGACAGAGTCCGGGGGTTGAGGCTAAAAATTGTTCGGCGGCGTCCTACTCTCCCACAGGGTCCCCCCTGCAGTACCATCGGCGCTGAAAGGCTTAGCTTCCGGGTTCGGAATGTAACCGGGCG
>NZ_JBHYKM010000178.1:0-2000 GCF_042741435.1 Streptomyces sp. NPDC058955
CCCCGAATACAGCGCACCGGAGGTCACCAACCCCCGCGACGCCGTCCTCTGGGACAAGGCCGGTGAGCGCATCATGGCGGAGGCCGCCGAACGGGGGGCCCCCCGCCCCCGGCCCCCCGGCGGGCGCGGGCCCGGGCCGCCTGCCGCCCGGGCCCGCGCCCGCTTCCGTGCCGTCCGGGCTCAGGGCAGGGGCGCGATGACGACCGCGGTGCCGTACGCGCAGACCTCCGTCCCGACGTCCGCCGCCTCGGTCACGTCGAAGCGGAACATCAGCACCGCGTTCGCGCCGCGCGCCCTGGCCTGCTCCACCAGGCGTTCCATCGCCTGGTTCCGGGTCGCCACCAGCGTCTTCGTCAGGCCCTTCAGCTCGCCGCCGATCATCGACTTCAGACCGGCGCCGATCTGGCTGCCCAGATGGCGGGACCGGACCGTCAGCCCGAAGACCTCGCCGATCACCTGGCGTACCTCGAACCCGGGGACGTCGTTCGTCGTCACCACCAGCACGTCGGGATGCGGCCCCTGACCGCCTCCGTACTCCTCGATGCCCATCGGCACTCACCTCCTGGTCACCCAGGGTCGTCGCGAGGGGGCCCGTCCGCATCCCGTGCGCCCCGGGCGGAACCGGGGGCCGCCGCTCCACGTTGATAGCTTGGGGCGCGCCGCAGGCATGTCCCGCCCGCACCTCGACATGCCCCCACCCCGAACCGCAGGAGCCCGGAACCGTGAACACGCTTGCCCTCGGACCGAGCTGGCTGGATCCGGACTACCTGATCCAGACCTTCGGTCTGATCGGTGTCCTCGCCATCGTCTTCGCCGAGTCCGGCCTGCTCATCGGGTTCTTCCTGCCCGGCGACTCGCTGCTCTTCACGACCGGCCTCCTCGTCACCACCGGCAAGCTCGACTCGCCGCTGTGGCTGGTCTGCACGCTGGTCGTCGCCGCGGCGATCCTCGGCGACCAGGTGGGCTACCTGTTCGGCCGGAAGGTGGGCCCGTCGCTCTTCCGGCGCCCCGACTCCAAGCTGTTCAAGCAGGAGAACGTCGAGAAGGCCCACGAGTTCTTCGAGAAGCACGGCCCGAAGTCCCTCATCCTGGCCCGCTTCGTGCCGATCATCCGCACCTTCACGCCGATCATCGCCGGCGTCAGCCGGATGAACTACCGCTCGTTCATCACCTTCAACATCATCGGCGGCGTCCTCTGGGGCGCCGGCGTGACCCTGCTCGGCGCCTCCCTCGGCAAGATCGACTTCGTGCACAAGCACATCGAGGCGATCCTCATCGCGATCGTCCTCATCTCGGTCGTCCCGATCGTGATCGAGTACCTCCGGGCCCGCTCCCAGTCGAAGAAGGCCGCCGCCCAGGGCACGCCCCCCGCCGACCCGGCGGCCCCCGCCGCCCCCGGCGACCAGGGCACCTACGGCACCCAGCCCGGCCACGGCCAGGCCGCCTACGGCGAGCAGCCCGGTCAGAGCGGCTACGGCGACCAGGGCGGGTACGGCGACCAGGGCGGCTACGGCGGTCAGCAGGACCAGGGCGGCTACGGCCACCAGGACGGCTACGCGGGCCAGGGCGGGTACGCGGGCCAGGCGGGCTACGGCGGCTACGGCAACCAGGGCGGGTACGACCAGCAGGGCGGGTACGCGGGCCAGCCGAACTACGGGTACGGCAACCAGCCCGGCTACGACCAGCAGGGCGGCTACGGGGACCAGCAGGGCGGCTACGGCCAGCAGCCCGCGTACGGTCAGCAGCAGCCCGCGTACGGTCAGCAGCAGCAGCAGCAGCCCGCCCAGCCCGGTTACGGCCAGCAGCCCGGCTACGGCGACCAGCCCGGCTACGGCGGCCAGAACCCGCCCCCGCACGGCGGGCGCTAGGACACCGACAGGACAGAGGCAAAAGCCCCCCCCCCCCCCCCGACGCCGGGGGGGGGGGGGGGTGAGGCCCCCCCCGGGGGGGGGCGAAAAAACGGGGCGCCCACGCCCCCGACCGCCCCCCCCCGCGCGCCC
>NZ_JBHYKM010000178.1:2010-11916 GCF_042741435.1 Streptomyces sp. NPDC058955
CACACCCCCCTCTCCCCCCCTCCACAACCCCCCCCCCCCGCCTCGCGCCGGGGGGCGCGGGTGAGCTGAGTCCCCCCGGGAGGGGCTCAGAAGCCTCGGGTCCGCTTCGCCGCGCTGCGCGCCGAGCCGGCGCCCGGGGCCCGCATGAAGAGCCGGGCCAGCTCGCCTCCCAGGTTCACCCCGATCGCGATCGCCAGCGCGAGGGCCGCCGCCTTCGCCAGCGAGGTGAACCCCTGGTCCAGGTTGTTCTGGGCGATCGCGAGCACCCCGAAGTACGTCGCGGAACCGGGCAGCAGCGGCCCGATCGCCGCCGTCACGTACGGCAGCGACGACGTGTGGTGGTAGCGGGCCATCAGCTGCCCGAAGAGACCCACGAGCCCCGACGCCGCCGCCGTCGCCATCACCGCCGAACCCTCCGCGGTGATCGCGATCGACGCGTACACCACCCACGCCACCCCGCCGTTGAGCGTCGCGAAGAGCACCGTCGCCCGCGACTGCTGCAGCAGGATGGCGAAGGTCGCGCACAGCACCATCGACGACAGGATCTGCGTCACCGGCCGCTCGACCGGGCTCAGCGCCCCCTCCGGGTTGAGCTGGGCGTCGAACTGCACCGCGATGTACAGCACCGACAGCACGCCCACCACGATCGCCACGAAGAAGTAGGCGACCTCCAGGAGCCGCGCCGAGGCCGTGATGTAGAAACCGGTCAGACCGTCCTGCACCGCCGCCACCAGCGCCCGCCCCGGGATCAGCGCGAACAGGCCACCCGTGATCACCGCCGAGGGCCGCAGGTCCGCGTGGAGCAGCGTGAGCAGCACCCCCATCGCGGCCGGCGGCATCGCCGCCACCAGGAACTGGTAGAACTCCGGCAGCCCGCGCCCCGCGCACAGCCACGCCAGCCGGTCGCCGAGCACCGCGCCCAGCGCCGCGACGAAGAAGACCCACGGCCCGCCGCCGAGCAGCGTCGAGGCCGCGCCCGCGAGCACGCCCGCCGCCGCCGTCAGCACCCAGCCCGGGTACGGGTGCCGGTTGCGCCGGATCTCCGCGAGCCGCCGGTACGCCTCCTCCGGCGACACCTCGTGCGCCGGCGCGTTGATGTCCGCGAGCAGCTGGTAGACCGCCGCCAGACGGGTGTAGTCGGTGCCCCGGCGCCGTACCGTCCGGTTCGCCGTCACCGGATCGTCCACCAGCGACGGCTGGTGGGTGATCGACAGCAGGGTGAACGTCACCGTCGGCTCGCAGCGGTCCAGACCGTACGAGCGGCAGATCGCGAACATCGCCGCCTCGACGTCCTCCGCGCCCTCCCCGCCCGCCAGCAGCAGCTCCCCGATGCGCAGGCTCAGGTCGAGCACGCGCGGCACCGAAGGACCCGTCTCGCCCTTCGTGTCGGCCACCTCCGGCACCACCGGCCGGTCGCCCACCGGCAGCCGCAGCATCGTCCGCATCCGGTCCTGCCAGGGCGCGTTGTGCGGCAGCCGCGCCAGCGGCACCCCGTACGCGGGGGTGAAGGCGGGCGGGGAGTCCTTGACGGAGTACGTCGAGGGCGCCGCGAACGCCGAGCCCTCGGGCTCCGCCGCCGCCGGCTCGGGCGCCAGCCCCTCCGGCACCACGAACGCCGAACCCTCTGGCTCCGGAGGCGGCTCCGGCACCAGACCCTCCGGCAGCGCGAACTCCGAGGTCGCCTCGTCCGACAGGGGCTTCCGGTCCTCCGGAGCCTCCTCGGGGCCCTCCGGCTCCGCCACCACTCTCTCCGCCTCACACCCAGGGAATCGTGGATTCCAGTATGAGTCTCCGACGGACGTGCGAAAGGCGGATACGCGAAAGGCGGTACGCCCCGACGCACGGAAGGCGGCACACCCCGAAGGGTGCACCGCCTTCCGCGAAGACCGGGGGGCGTCAGTGAGCGCCCTGCTCCTTGGCGCGCGCGATCGACTTCTCGATCTCGGCCTCGGCCTCGGCGCGGCCGACCCAGTCGGCGCCCTCGACCGACTTGCCCGGCTCCAGGTCCTTGTAGACCTCGAAGAAGTGCTGGATCTCCAGGCGGTCGAACTCCGGCACGTGGTGGATGTCGCGCAGGTGCTCCATGCGCGGGTCCGTCGCCGGCACGCACAGCAGCTTGTCGTCGCCGCCGGCCTCGTCCGTCATGCGGAACATGCCGATGGCGCGGCACTTGATGAGGCAGCCCGGGAAGGTGGGCTCGTCGAGGATGACCAGCGCGTCCAGCGGGTCGCCGTCCTCGCCGAGCGTGTTCTCCACGTAGCCGTAGTCGGTCGGGTACGCCGTCGACGTGAAGAGGCGACGGTCCAGACGGATGCGACCGGTCTCGTGGTCGACCTCGTACTTGTTACGCGATCCCTTGGGGATCTCGATGAGAACGTCGAACTCCACGGTGGGGCTCCTCCTGAATCAACACAAGTGAATGCTCGCGACGACGCGCGGTGATTAAGTGTCTCTCACGTACGTACGTGATCGCGAAAGGGGCTGGTCAGCAATGCCGGAGCCGAGGGTGTGGCAGCTCACGGCGGGCTCCGCCGTGCTCGGTCTGGCTCTCGCCGCCGCGGCGGCGACCGCGGCAGGCCCCTGGGACGGAGGCCAGCGTACGGCCGAGCGGGCCCGCGCCGCCGCCCCCGCGGCGGGTGGCGAGCGTCACCCCGGGCGTCCCCCCGCCCCGGCCGCCGCCCCCGCCGCCCCGAAGCCCGCCGAGCCGGCCCCCGCGCCCAGCGCCCCCGGCGTCCTCACCGCCCTGTCGGGACCGGCCGCCCCCGCCGGCCGCCCCGCCGACCTCGCCCGCGTCCTCGTCCCCCTGCTGGCCGATCCCGGCCTCGGCACCGCGCGCACCGCCTCCGTCGTCGACACGGCCACCGGGCAGCAGCTGTACGGGGAGGGCGCCGGCACCCCGATGACACCGGCCTCCACCGTCAAGATCGCCACCGCCGCCGCGGCCCTCTCCGCCCTCGGCACCGACCACCGCATCGCCACCACGGTCACCGCCGCCCCCGACGGCAAGGCCGTCACCCTCACCGGCGGCGGCGACCCCACCCTCGACCGGGCCCGGCTGAAGGCCCTCGCCGGCGACACCGCCCGCGCCCTGCGGAAACGCGGCCACACCTCCGTACGCCTCGCCTACGACACGAGCCTGTACAAGGGGGACGTCCTGCACCCCATCGGGCCCAACGAGAACCTCGCCCCCGTCACCGCCCTGATGACCGACGAGGGGCGGCTCGACGACAGCGACAGCGGACCCGCCCTCCGCTCCGGCGACCCCGCCCTGGACACCGCCACCGCCTTCGCCGGCCACCTCGCCGCCGCCGGCGTGAAGGTCACCGGCGACCCCGCGCCCGGCCGCACCCCGAAGGGCGCCCCGCTCGCCCGCACGTACTCCGCCCCGCTCGCCGACCTCGTCGAACGCACCCTCACCAACAGCGACAACGACCTCGCCGAGGCCCTCGCCCGGCAGACCGCGCTCGCCCGCGAGCAGCCCGCGTCCTTCCAGGGCGCCGAGAAGGCCGTCCGCGACCAGCTCGGCACCCTCGGCCTGCCGCTCGCCGGCGCCCGCTTCGCCGACGGCAGCGGCCTCGACCGCCGCGACCGCGTCTCCGCCGCCCTCCTCACCGGCCTCCTCACCCGCGCGGCCGACCCCGACCGCCCCGAGCTGCGCCCCCTCCTCACCGGCCTCCCCGTCGGCGGCTTCACCGGCACCCTCGCCGGCCGCTTCGGCCAGGCCCCCGCCGGCGCCGGACTCGTCCGCGCCAAGACCGGCACCCTCACCGGCGTCAACACCCTCGCCGGCACCGTCGTCACCGCCGACGGGCGCCTCCTCGCCTTCGCCTTCCTCGCCGGCCGGACCCCCTCCCCGGACCTCGCCCAGCCCGCCCTCGACCGTCTCTCCGCCGCCCTCACCGGCCGCCGGTGACCCCCGCCACCGGCCGGAACCGCCCCCGCGCGACCCGCCGGACAGGGCCCGATCCGGCCCCGAACCCGTACCGTTGACGCATGACGAGCATCGGTGGTGCAGGCACGTCCGGAATGGTCGACTGGAACCTCGCGGTGGCGACCGCGACCAGGCTGGTCCGCCCCGGCCCCGAAGTCGGCCGCGACGAGGCCCGCGCCGTCGTCGCCGAGCTCCGCCGGCACGCCAAGGCCGCCGAGGAACACGTCCGGGCCTACACCCGGATGCTCCCCGAGGGCGGCGCGGCCCACGACACGCCCGTCCTCGTCGTCGACCGGGCCGGCTGGATCAAGGCCAACGTCGCCGGCTTCCGCGAACTGCTCACCCCGCTCCTCGGCAAGATGCAGGAGCGCCGCTCCACCGCTCCCGGCGGCAACGTCCTCGGCGCCGTCGGCGGCAAGGTCACCGGCGTCGAGCTCGGCATGCTGCTCTCCTTCCTGGCCTCCCGCATCCTCGGCCAGTACGAGACCTTCGCCCCGGTCACCCGCGACCTCCCCGGCGCCCCCGAAGGCGGCGGACGACTCCTCCTCGTCGCCCCCAACATCGTCCACGTCGAACGCGAACTGGCCGTCTCCCCGCACGACTTCCGCCTCTGGGTCTGCCTCCACGAGGAGACCCACCGCACCCAGTTCACCGCCGTCCCCTGGCTGCGCGACCACCTCCAGGGCGAGATCCAGTCATTCCTCGCCGCCACCGAGGTCGACCCCGGCACCTTCGTCGAACGCCTCCGCGAAGCCGCCCAGACCCTCGCCGGCGGCCGCCCCGAGGCCGAGGAGGGCGACCCCGCCCCCTCCCTCGTCGAGCTCGTCCAGACCCCCGAACAGCGCGAGATCCTCGGCCGCCTCACCGCCGTCATGTCCCTCCTCGAAGGCCACGCCGACTACGTCATGGACGGCGTCGGCCCCCAGGTCGTCCCCTCCGTCGCCGAGATCCGCGAGAAGTTCCAGCAGCGCCGCGCCCGCGGCGCCTCCCGCCTCGACCTCGCGCTGCGCAAGCTCCTCGGCCTCGACGCCAAGCTCCGCCAGTACCGCGACGGCGAGCGCTTCGTCCGCGCCGTCGTCGACCAGGTCGGCATGGACGGCTTCAATCGCGTCTGGACCTCCCCCAACACGCTCCCCACCAAGAGCGAGATCGCCGCCCCCGCCGACTGGATCGCCCGCGTCCACCGCCGGGCCGACTCCTGAGGCGAGGCCGAACCGTAGGGCAGACTCCTGGGGCAGGAGCGTCGGACGGCACGACGACACCGGCGAACGCCCCACCAATCACCCATCCGAGGGACCCTGGGCGTGGGGTGAGGCGTGCAATGCTCGGGCAAGGGCCACGTTTCTGTCACCATCGACGCACTCTGAGTGACCGAACACCCCATTCCGACCGTTAAGACTCCGACCGAGGCACCCCACCCCATTCACGAAGGGCACCGAACCATGGGTCCCCATCCTGCGGTCGCGGCGATACGCCTGGCGGTCCGCCGCGTACTCCACGACGTCCTCACCGAGCACCCCACCGACCCCGCCGCCCCCCGCGACACGCACCCCCTCGTGCTCGTCGCCTGCTCCGGCGGAGCCGACTCCATGGCGCTCGCCTCCGCCCTCGCCTTCGAGGCGCGCAAGCTCCCCGTCCGCGCCGGAGGCATCACCGTCGACCACGGCCTCCAGGACGGCTCCACCGGCCGCGCCGACGAGGTCGCCGGCCGCATGACCGCCCTCGGCCTCGCCCCCGTCGAAGCCGTCTCCGTCACCGTCGGCCGGGAAGGAGGCCCCGAGGCCGCCGCCCGCGACGCCCGCTACGCCGCCCTCGACGCCGCCGCCGAACGCCACGGCGCCGCCGCGATCCTCCTCGGGCACACCCGGGACGACCAGGCCGAGACCGTCCTCCTCGGCCTCGCCCGCGGCTCCGGCATCCGCTCCCTCTCCGGCATGGCCGCCGTCTCGGGAACGCAGGGCCGCTACCGCCGCCCCTTCCTCCAGCTCGACCGCCAGACCGTCCGCAAGGCGTGCATCGCCCAGGAACTCGCCGTCTGGGACGACCCGCACAACAGCGACCCCGCCTACACCCGCTCCCGGCTCCGCCACGAAGGCCTCCCGGCCCTGGAGAAGGCCCTCGGCAAGGGCGTCGTCGAAGCCCTCGCCCGAACGGCCCAGCTCTCCCGCGACGACGCCGACGCCCTCGACACCTGGGCCGCGGACGCCGAGACCGCCGTACGCGACGAGGCCGGCGCCCTCGAATGCGCCAAGCTCCACGGACTGCCCCCCGCCGTACGCCGCCGCGTCCTGCGCCGCGCCGTGATCGCCGAGGGCGCCCCCGCCGGCTCCCTCTTCGCCCGCCACATCGAGGAACTCGACCGGCTCATCACCGGATGGCGTGGTCAGGGCGCCATCAACCTGCCCGGCCGCGTCGAAGCCCGCCGCCAGGGTGGCAGACTGGTCATCCGGCAAGGCTGACGCACGTTGCAACGAAAGTGACCCGGGTGAACGAGAAGGACATGGGCACCGACCTCCAGTCGGTGCTCATCACCAAGGAAGAGATCGACGCCAAGCTGGCCGAGCTGGCCGCGAAGATCGACGCGGAATACGCGGGCAAGGACCTGCTCATCGTCGGAGTCCTCAAGGGCGCCGTGATGGTGATGGCGGACCTGGCACGCGCCCTGTCCACCCCCGTCACCATGGACTGGATGGCCGTCTCCTCCTACGGCGCCGGCACCCAGTCCTCGGGCGTCGTCCGCATCCTCAAGGACCTCGACACCGACATCAAGGGCAAGCACGTCCTGATCGTCGAGGACATCATCGACTCCGGCCTGACGCTGTCCTGGCTCCTGTCGAACCTCGGCTCGCGCGAGCCGGCCTCCCTGGAGGTCTGCACCCTGCTGCGCAAGCCGGACGCCGCCAAGGTCGCCATCGACGTCAAGTGGATCGGTTTCGACATCCCGAACGAGTTCGTCGTCGGCTACGGCCTCGACTACGCCGAGAAGTACCGGAACCTCCCCTTCGTCGGCACGCTCGCCCCGCACGTCTACGGCGGCTGAGCCGCCCCCCGCGTCCGGGGAACCCGCACCGCCTTCCCTCCGTTGAACCACGGGAAGGCGGTCGCGGGCGACGATGCTGAGGTACCGTCCGAAGAACAGCTTTTCTCACACCGCTTTTCACACCGCTTTTCTCACAGAGGCATTTACCTACGGGCAGGAGGGACGGAGCGAACTCGCTCCGTATGGATGGACGTGAAGCGATACTTCCGTGGGCCGGTCATGTGGATCGTGCTGGCCGTCCTCGCCGTGGTCGTGCTGATGCAGGTCGTCGGCTCGTCCGAGGGCTACAAGACGGTGGACACCGGCGAGGTCGTCCAGGCGATCGACAAGAACCAGGTCAAGCAGGCAAAGATCACCACCGGTGACGAGCAGATCGTCAAGATCGAGCTCACCGGCGACACGAAGATCGACGGCAGCAACAAGGTCCAGGCCAGCTACATCGGCAGCCAGGGCGTCGACATCGCCGACAAGCTGCAGGAGAAGTTCGAGGCCGGGCAGATCGAGAAGGGCTACACCGTCTCGCCGACGAAGCAGTCGCCCTTCGTCTCGATCCTGCTCTCGCTCCTCCCCTTCGTCCTCATCGTGGTCGTCTTCCTCTTCCTGATGAACCAGATGCAGGGCGGCGGCTCCCGCGTCATGAACTTCGGCAAGTCCAAGGCGAAGCTCATCACCAAGGACACGCCCAAGACCACCTTCGCCGACGTCGCCGGCTCGGACGAGGCCGTCGAGGAGCTCCACGAGATCAAGGAGTTCCTCCAGGAGCCCGCGAAGTTCCAGGCCGTCGGCGCCAAGATCCCCAAGGGCGTCCTGCTCTACGGCCCGCCCGGAACCGGCAAGACGCTCCTCGCGCGCGCCGTCGCCGGCGAGGCCGGGGTGCCCTTCTACTCGATCTCCGGCTCCGACTTCGTCGAGATGTTCGTCGGTGTCGGCGCCAGCCGGGTCCGCGACCTCTTCGAGCAGGCCAAGGCGAACGCCCCGGCCATCGTCTTCGTCGACGAGATCGACGCGGTCGGCCGCCACCGCGGCGCCGGCCTCGGCGGCGGTCACGATGAGCGCGAGCAGACCCTCAACCAGCTCCTCGTCGAGATGGACGGCTTCGACGTGAAGGGCGGCGTCATCCTGATCGCCGCCACCAACCGCCCCGACATCCTCGACCCCGCCCTCCTGCGCCCGGGCCGCTTCGACCGGCAGATCGCCGTCGACCGCCCCGACATGCAGGGCCGTCTGGAGATCCTCAAGGTCCACCAGAAGGGCAAGCCGGTCGCGCCCGACGTCGACCTCGCCGCCGTCGCCCGCCGCACCCCCGGCTTCACCGGTGCCGATCTCTCCAACGTCCTCAACGAGGCGGCGCTGCTGACCGCCCGCTCGGACAAGAAGCTGATCGACAACCACATGCTGGACGAGGCGATCGACCGCGTGGTCGCGGGCCCGCAGAAGCGGACCCGGATCATGTCGGACAAGGAGAAGAAGATCACCGCGTACCACGAGGGCGGCCACGCCCTGGTCGCGGCGGCCTCTCCGAACGCCGACCCCGTCCACAAGATCACCATCCTGTCCCGCGGCCGCGCCCTGGGCTACACGATGGTCCTCCCGGACGAGGACAAGTACTCCACCACGCGCAACGAGATGCTCGACCAGCTCGCCTACATGCTGGGCGGCCGCGCGGCGGAGGAGCTCGTCTTCCACGACCCGACCACGGGTGCCGCCAACGACATCGAGAAGGCCACGGCCACCGCCCGCGCGATGGTCACCCAGTACGGCATGACCGAGCGGCTCGGCGCCATCAAGTTCGGCGGCGACAACACCGAGCCCTTCCTGGGCCGCGAGATGTCCCACCAGCGCGACTACTCGGAAGAGGTCGCCGCGCTGGTCGACGAAGAGGTCAAGAAGCTCATCGAGACCGCGCACAACGAGGCGTGGGAGATCCTGGTCGAGAACCGCGACGTCCTCGACAACCTGGTCCTGGCCCTCCTGGAGAAGGAGACCCTGGGCAAGGAGGAGATCGCCGAGATCTTCGCCCCGATCGTCAAGCGCCCGGCCCGTCCGGCCTGGACCGGCTCCGCCCGCCGCACCCCGTCCACGCGTCCGCCGGTCCTCTCCCCCAAGGAGCTGGCCCTGACGAACAGCGCGAACGGCACGGCCCCGGTGGACACCACCAAGGGCATCGACATCGCCCCCGAGGACACCCCGGAGCCCTGAGCCCCGGCCCCCCGGAATGGAAGCCCCGCCCCCACAGGTTCTAGCCTGTGGGGGCGCGGCTTTTTTCGCGCCATGTCAGACCAGACGGAACGAGGCACAGATGACCGACCCGGTGACGCTGGACGGCGAGGGCACGATCGGCGAGTTCGACGAGAAGCGCGCCGAGAACGCCGTACGGGAGCTCCTCATCGCGGTCGGCGAGGACCCGGACCGCGAGGGCCTCCGCGAGACGCCGGCGCGCGTGGCGCGGGCGTACAAGGAGATCTTCGCCGGTCTGTGGCAGGAGCCCGAGGACGTGCTGACGACCACGTTCGACCTGGGCCACGACGAGATGGTGCTGGTCAAGGACATCGAGGTGTACTCGACCTGCGAACACCACCTCGTCCCGTTCCGCGGGGTGGCCCACGTGGGGTACATCCCGTCCACCTCGGGCAAGATCACGGGCCTGTCGAAGCTGGCCCGGCTGGTCGACGTCTACGCCCGCCGGCCCCAGGTGCAGGAACGTCTCACCACGCAGGTCGCGGACTCGCTGATGGAGATCCTGGAGCCCCGCGGCGTCATCGTGGTCGTCGAGTGCGAGCACATGTGCATGTCGATGCGCGGCATCCGCAAGCCGGGCGCGAAGACCATCACCTCGGCGGTCCGGGGGCAGCTGCGCGACCCCGCGACCCGCGCCGAGGCGATGAGCCTCGTCATGGCGCGCTGACGCCCTCCGGCGGCGGTCTCAGGCCCGGGC
>NZ_JBHYKM010000179.1:0-11515 GCF_042741435.1 Streptomyces sp. NPDC058955
GGGCTGCCCCGCGCGCCCCCGCCCGCCCGCCCCCCGGCGGCGCCGCCCCCCCACCCTCCCCCGGGGGGGCGTGCCCCCGCCGCGCCCCCCCCCCCCCGCGGTGGAGGCGAGTCCCGCCGTGTCGATGTTGTCCTTGAGGAGGACCGGGACGCCGTCGAGGGGGCCGAGCGGGGTGCCCCGGGCGTGCCGCAGGTCGGCGGCGCGGGCCTGTTCGAGGGCCGTGTCGTCGACCGCGAGGACGGCGCGGACCACGGGATCGACGGCGGTGATCCGGTCCAGGCAGGCCGTGACCAGGTCCGTGCTCGTGAGGGCGCCGGAGCGCAGGCTCCGGGCCAGCTCGGCGACGGGCCGGTCCTGGAGGCCCGGTGGGTACGCGGGCGGGGCGCCGTGGTCAGTCAAGGCGGGCCTCCCGCAGCAGGGGGACGAGGAGGACCGTGCCGAGGGCCGTCAGGGCGACCAGCGCGTGCAGCAGCAGCGCCCAGGTCATGCCGGCCCATTCGACGAGCACCCCGATGACCAGGTTGCCGAGGGGCGCGGCCCCGAAGATGAGGAGGGCCTGGATGGACACGACCCGGCCGCGCACGGCCTCGGGCGCCCAGCGCTGGACGCAGGAGACCAGGACGGTGCCGACGAGCGCCGAGACGAGTCCCAGCCCGGCGTATGGGGCGAGGGCGGCGGCCGTCGACGGCGCCCAGGCGAGGCCCGCCAGGCAGACGGTCTGCCCGGCGGTGCCGACGACGAGGACGAGCCCCGCGCGGCGCCGGGCCGGCCACACCAGCGACAGCAGGAATCCGGCGGCGGCGCCGACGGTGAAGGCGGTGAGCAGGAGACCGGCGCCCGCGGCGGCCGAACCGTTCCGGCTCGCCATCAGGGCGACGCCGATGTTGATCGGTCCCGCCCCGGCGAACTCGGTGAGTCCGATCACGGTGATCACGGCCCTGAGCCGGGGCGCGGCGGCCACGGCCCGCAGTCCCTCGCCGATGCGGGCGGCCAGGGAGGGCTGCGGTGCGGCAGGAGCCGGGTCCTCCTCGGGTACGGGCTCCGCCTGTGCGGCGGCCCGCTCGCGCCGGGTCCGCACGCGGAGGACCGCGAGGGCCGACACCGCGTACGTCACCGCGTTGACGGCGGCGACGAGCGGGATGCCGCCGAGGGCCATCAGCACCCCGCCGAGGGGCCCGCCGGCGGCCTGGCCGCCGCGGAGGGCGCCCAGGTAGAGGGCGTTGCCGCGGACGAGGTGGCGCTCGGGCAGCAGTCCGGCGCGGAGGGCGCCGGAGGCCGGGATGAAGAACGCGCCGAACAGCGCGAGGCCGGCCGCCGCCGCCACGAGCAGCGGCACACCGGGGCCGAGGGCGAGTGCTCCGGCGGCGGCCAGCGCCATGACCGCGCAGCGGGCGAGGTCGGCGCCGACCATGACCCGGCGGGGGCCGACGCTGTCGACGACGGCGCCCGCGCCGAGCAGGGTCACCAGGCGTGGCAGGGAGGCGAGCGCGAGGACCGCGCCCGCCCGTGCCGGGCCGGTGTCGGCGGTGACCGTCCAGGCCAGCGTCACGTACCAGGCGGCGTCGCCGAGCGCGGACAGGCCCATGGCGAGGACGAAGCCCAGGTAGCCGCCGTCGGTGAGGCGGGCGTCCGACGGCCGGGTGGCGGCGGGCGCGGGGCCGGTGGCCATGGGTCCGCTCACGGCCGGTCGCCCAGCGGACCGGCGTACGCCACGGACGGGGACGGCAGCCCCGCCCCGGGCGCCCACACGTCCTCGTGGGCGAGCGCGTCGGCCCGGTACTTGCCCACCGCGCTGACGAGCAGGCGCAGTTCGAGGGCCAGGGCCTCCACGAGGCGGACGAGTCCCCGCTCGGGGTCCTCCTCGACGGCGAGGAGCGCGGCCCGTCCGAGGCCTACGGCGGTCGCGCCGAGCGCGAGCGCCTTGGCCGCGCGGGTGCCCTCCCACATCCGGCCGGAGGCGAGGAGCGCGCCGGCGGGCGGGCCGACGCGGCGGAGGCACTCGCCGAGCGGCAGGCCGACTCCGCCGAGGAAGCCGAGCGGGGCCCAGCCGGTGCCGCCCTCCGCGCCGTCGACGGTGACCGCGTCGGCGCCGGCCGCCCAGGCGACGGCGGCGGCCTCCCCGACGTCGCGTCCGGGGTGGAGCTTCACCCACACCCGGGCGCGGGGGAAGTTGTTGCGCATCAGGCGGATCTGCTGGCGCAGGATCTCCTCGGTGAAGGTGCCGGGGCTGCTGCACCGCAGGACCCGCCCGTCGTCGCCGAGGACGTCGTCGACGGCGTACTGCTCGGCGACGCGGGCGGCGGTGGCGCGGTCGAGGACGGTCATGCCGCCGAGCCCCGGCTTGGCGCCCTGGCCCACCTTCAGTTCGAAGGCCAGCCGGCCCGTGTCGAGCAGGGGCCGGGCGGAGGGGTCGCTGTAGACGAGGTTCCACACCTCGGCGTCGGCGTCCTCGGTGCTCTGCTGGACGGCGATGCCTCCCGTGCCGTCGGGCAGTTCGTCGAGGTAGGCGCGGATGCGGCCGAGCAGGGACCGTCCGGTGTCGCCGGACGGCGGGGTGCCGAGCCGGCCGTAGCCGTTGACGGGGATGACGTTCTCGCCGATCACCATGGGCATGCCCAGCCTGCCGGCCTGCCGGCTGGCGGCGGTGCCGAGGTCGGCGCTGGCCACCTGGGTGGAGCCGAACGCGGAGAGGTAGGCGGGCAGCGGGGAGCGGAGGGCGCCGACGGCGGTGGTCAGGTCCACGTCGTGGTGGAGCGGCTCGCGGGCCAGGTCGATCAGCTTCTCCAGGCGGCGCGGCATGAAGACCGGCGGCACCAGGCGGAGTTCGTCCAGGAGGTCGGTGCCCGGCGCGGCGGCCTGGGGCCGGTCGGCGCCGAACAGGGTCCGTCCGTACGCGTCCCCGGGCGGGAAGAGGGCGGCGGTGCCGCGGCGGGCCCGGTCGCGCACGGCGTCGGCGGGGAAGCCGTCGGCCCTGAGGCCGGAGCCGTACGCGCCCTGCGTGGTCTCCGTGGCGGGTCGGTGGCTCACGGGGCGACCACTCCCGGGACCTTCGGGTAGGCGCTGGCCTGCCAGACGGCGTCGAGGCCCGCGAGGTAGCGGGTGAAGCGCTCCAGGCCGATGCCGAATCCGGCGCTGTCCGGGATGCCGTCGCGGACCATCTGGAGGTACCAGCCGTACTTGGCGGGGTTCTCGCCGGTCTCCCGCATCCGGGCGACGATCCGGGCGTACTCGAACTCCCGCTCGCTGCCGCTGCACAGTTCGCCGTAGCCCTCGGGGGCGAGGATGTCGAAGTTGCGGAGGGTGCCGGGCTCGTCCCGGCTCTCGCGGTCGTAGAAGCCGCGGGATCCCTTGGGGTAGTCGGTGACGAAGAAGGGGCGCCCGGACTTGGCGGAGAGCAGCGCCTCGCCGTGCCAGTCGATCTCGGCGTCGGCGCTCTGGTCGTGGCCCAGGGCGCGCAGTTCGGCGACGGCCTCGGCGTGGGTGAGGTGGCCGAAGGGCTCGCCGAGCAGTTCGGTGAAGGCACCGGTGTCGCGGCCCAGGGCCTCGAACTCCTCGGCGTGGTGGGCGACGGTCTCGCGCACGATGTGCCGGACGAGGTCCTCGCCGAGCCGGGTGATCTCCTCGCGGGAGGCGCCGGCGACCTCGACGTCGATCTGGTGGAACTCGGCCAGGTGACGGCTGGTGTTCGCGGTCTCCAGGGGCTCCAGGCGGACGCAGGGCGCGATGCAGAAGATCTTGTCGAAGGCGAGCAGGGACGCCTGCTTGTAGAGGATGGCGCTGGTCATGAGCTTGTAGCGGTGGCCGTAGTAGTCGACGTCGACCTGCTTGGAGCCGCGCACGCCGGGGTCGGTGACCGGGCCGATCATCGGCGGCAGCATCTCGGTGAACCCGTGTGCGCGCAGGAAGCCGCGGGCGGCGGTGAGCATGCCGTTCTGGAGCCGGATGACGGCGCGGGTCGTCGGGTCGGTCAGGTGGGCCGCCGGGGTGCCGGGCAGCCGGTCCGTGGTCGCGGGTGCTGCCGTCGGGTCGGTGAGGGGGAGCATGGGCGTCTACCGTCCTTCTTCGGGATGGGCCTCGCGGGCCGGCGGGCGGTGCCCGTCGTCGAGGGGCCGGTGGGCGGGCGAGGGGTCGAGGGCTGCGGCGTCGGAGCGCCGCTCCACGTGGCGGAGGGCGGTGAGCAGCCCTCCGGAGGTCAGGCGCGGCGCCCGGGCGGGCGCCACGATGCCGCCGAGCGGCATCCCGCCGACGGCGGACCAGCGCAGCCGTCCGTCGGCGTCGAGGTAGCTCCGGCTCCGCTGGGCGTTGTCAGGGTGGAGGCAGTAGGGGACGTCGAGGTAACCCCGCGCGAACGCCTGCGGCAGGGCGCGGCCGAGGTCCGGGGAGAGCTCCAGGACGGCCTGGACGAGGGCGGACGCCTCGGCGTGGACGCCCGTGTCGGGCACGGGCCCCGGCGCGGGTCCCGTGGCGGACGGCAGGGCACGGTCGCGCTCCGCCTCCGCGGCGCGGGCCGCGGCCTCCAGGGCGGCGACGTTCTCCGCCACGGTCGGGATGCGGTGGGCCTCGGCGGCGGTCTTCACGATGAGCCGGGCGGCGCCGGTGCGGACCGCGAGCCGGGCCGAGTCCTCCAGCAGGAGCCGGGCGCCGCCGGGGGTGCGCGGGTACACGCCCATGTACGTGTAGACGACGATGTGCCAGTCGAGGCCGGGCAGCAGCTCCTCCGCCAGCCGCCGCAGGGCGTGCAGCGCCTCCTCGTCCTGCCCGGGGTCGGTCTGCTGGGCGTAGCTGAGGGAGACGCTGCGCAGCCCGTGCTGGGCGAAGAACAGGGCCTCCAGGACGCTGAGCGCCACGAGCAGGCCCGGCGGGCAGAGCTGGCCCATCATGCAGCCGCCGAAGGTCTCCATGTGGGGTTCGGCGCCGTGGTCGCGGGCCCGGGCGAGGAGTTCGCAGCTGCGGGCCCAGTTCTCGACGGAGGCGGTCAGCGGGGTACGCCCGTAGGGCAGGCAGTACGAGACCGGCCCGCCCTCGGTGGCGTCGAGGCCGGCGCGGAGGAGCGCGGCGACGATGTCCTGCGGGTCGGCGGAGCCGTGCCGTACCTGCACGGGGAAGTCGTGGTCCTGGATGCCGTGGAGGACGGACCGGGTGACGGCGGTGTCGTAGGTGACGAGGGGGTAGCCGTTGAGCGGGACGCCGTCGGCGAGGGCCCGGCGGGCGGCGGTCTGGTCGCCGACGCGGGTGTAGCTGTCGAGGGTGACGGTGCCGACGGTGGTGGCGTCGGCGGCCCGGGTGGCGGCGAGGCCGGCCCGCATGGCGCGCGGGTCGCTCATGCCCATGCGGGGCTGGACGACGAGCCGGCCGGCGTGCCGGGCGGCGGCGACGAAGGCGCCGAAGGAGCCGGGGGGCGGTGCCGGGGCGGCCGCGGGGGCGGGGTGGACGGGTGCGGTCATGCGGTCACGCCCGCGGGCAGGCTTCTCAGGAAGGACCCGAACGACGCCAGGCCCGCGCCGTCCTCGAAGACGGCGTCGAAACCGGCTTCGAGCAGCCCGGCGTGCTCGGTGCTCCCGGCGCCGCCGATGCCGAGCTTGCCGCCGATCACGACCGGGATGGCGGCGGTCTCGGGGTGGCCGCGCAGCTCCCTGACGACCCGTCGCCCGTCGTTGGCTCCGTGCCCGTTGACGCTGCTGATCACGACCAGGTCCGGGCGCTGCCGCCGGCACTCCCGGACCAGCAGCTCGTCGGGCACGCAGGCCCCGAGGTTCGCGACCCGGTGGCCCAGTTCCTCCAGCAGCAGTTGCAGGAAGACGAGGTTCCAGGTGTGCGCGTCCGACGCGACGCTGGAGACGATCACGTGGAGGCCGGAGTCCGGCGGTGGGGGCGCGATCGGGGTCGGTGCCGGGGTGACCGGGACGGCCGGGGTGACCGGGGATACCGGAACGGCCGGAGTGACCGGGGTGACCGGGGATACCGGGGTGCCCACTTCCATAGCCTGCCTTCGTTCGACATGACGGATGAGGTCTTTCGCCCGCGATTCCCGGTCGCCTCCGGATCGGTGTGCCGGAGGAGACCGTCAGGCGTGTGCCCGGCGTTTCCCGGTGGGAATTCCCCGGGATCCTTCGCGCGCTTCTCGCGCTTTCCCGGGGGGAGTTCCCCGGCGTTTCTCCGCCGTGCGGGGCGTGTTCTCACGGTAGGGGGCGCCCCGGGGCGCGGCCGGAAGTACGGGCGGCAGGTGTCCGGCAGAAAGGCGACGGGGAGTTCAGGCGACGGCGACGGCGGATTCCGGTACCGGTGCGTGCTCCGCCGGGATCGCGTGCCCGCCGGGGCGGCCGGCCAGGGCGGACCGGACCTGGCGCAGGACGCGGAAGCGGTCCCGGCCGTCCTCGTCGGCGGTGCGGACCAGGCCGTGGACCAGCAGGCCGTACACGGTGGCGGCGGTGTCGGCGAGGGACCCGCCGGTGAGCAGCGCGGCCTCCTCCAGCGTCCAGCTCTCGGGCAGCGCGGCCAGGACGGACAGCCGCTCCCGCAGCGGGGCGCGCAGCACGCCGAGGCTGCGCCGGACGGCTCCGGTGCCGCTCCCGGCGCCGGCCCCCCAGGCGGCGGGCGGTGCCGCGAAGCACTCGGGGTCCCGGGCGAGGTGGTGCAGCAGTTCCTCCGGCGCGTGGACGAGCCCCCAGGCGGCCGTGGTCTCCAGCGCGCCGGGGACGCCGTCGAGCGCACGGCACAGCTCGGCGACGGCGGCCGTGGCGACGGGGCGCGGGGCGTACGGCCGCAGGCGCCGGAGGTGGGACAGGAGGAGCCGGACGGCGGAGTACTCGGCCAGCGCGTCGGCGTCGTGGTCGAGGGCGCGCCCGGGGACGGGCAGCGGGGCGATCGGCATGACCTGCTCGCCGGCGAACCGGGACGGGGCGGGTGCGGTGAGGACGATCCGCAGGCCCGGCCCGCGTTCGAGGAGTCGGGTGAGGGCGGCGCCTTCGGCTCCGGGTACGAGGCCGTCGAGGACGAGCAGGACGTCGTGCCCGGGGCCGTCCCCGCCCCCGGTCGCGTCCGGTTCGAACCGCCGCAGCTCGCGGAGGTCGGGCGCGAGGCCGGCGGCCGGGACCCAGAGGACGCGCCAGCCGTGCACGTCGCGCAGGACGCCCGCCGCCTCCCGGACGAGCCGGGTCTTGCCGACGCCGCCGAGGCCGACGACGCTCACCAGCCGCTGCCGGTCCACCGTCAGCAGCTCGACGAGGGAGTGGAGTTCGTGCTCGCGGCCCACGGTGGTGCCGAGCAGCACGGGCAGGGCGCCGGTGACGGGGCGGGTGGTGGTGCGGGCGTCCTGCGCCGGGAGCGGGTCGCGCGCCGCGGCGTCGAACGCCTCGCGGGTGCTGCCGGTGAGCCGCAGGACGTCGGCGAGCAGCCGTACGGTCTCCTGCCGGGGGCGGCGGGCGCGGCCGCTCTCCAGGTCGCGTATGGCGCGGACGCTGAGCGTGGCGAGGTCGGCCATCTGCTGCTGCGTCATGCCCCTGCGGCGGCGGTGGGCGCGCAGGAGTCCGCCGAACTGGTCCGTGCCGGTGGCCGTGGTCATGGTTCCCCCTCTGTTGGTCGGTCGTTGCGTCACCCATGGTCGGAAGGGGCGGGCGGGCCCCGCATGGGTCGGCCGCCCCCAGATTTGGCGGCGGCCCGCGGCGCGTGGCGGAGGGGCGCGGGCGGCGGGCCGGCGCGGGTCGGCGGAGCCCGCGCGGGCCCCGGCGGAGAGGGGGCGGGACGGGGTGCGGGACCTGGTCGGGGGCGCGGCGCGGGGGCGGGACGCGGCGGGTGTGGGCGGTGGGTGGGGGACGCGGAGCAAAACATGGGGGCGTTGCCCCCATGTGGGTACGGTGCCCGCGCTGCCACCGTTGTCCACGTGACCCTCACGACCTCCACACACGACACCGCGACGGGCCTGGCCCCGGGCTGGTGGGCGCCCGCCCTCCACCTGCGGGAGCGGCTCGCGGCATCCGGCGCGCCGGACGCCGAGCCCGCCGGCACCGCCGCGGCGCGGCTGGCGGACCGGGTGACGGCGCTGGGCCAGGACGAGACGTTCCGGGCCCGGCTGGCCGCCCTCGGCACCGACCTGCCGACGGCCGCCGCGCTGGTGGCGGAGCCGGCCGGGCGGCTGGCGGCCCGGACCGCGCACCCCGCGTGGGCGGAGTTCGTGGAGCGGGCCCTGGCGTCGGCGCCGCCGCGCCCGGGGCCGTACGACGGCTTCGGCGTGCGGGTGGTCGGCGCGGGCCCCGTGCCGGAGCGGGAGCCCGACGCCTGGCAGGTGGCGTTCGCCGGGGCGCTGGCTCCGCTGACCCGGGCGGCGGGCCGTGCGCTGGCCGAGCGCCTGCGGGCGCTTCCGGCTCCGACCGGCCCGGTCGACGCGGAGTCCGTACGGGAGCGGTTCGAGCGGCGGCTCGGACTGCGGCTGGTGGGCACGGCGGCGCGCACCCTGGTCCTCGAACTGCACCGCGCCCGCGCCGAGGGCCGGCTGGCCGGCGCCACGCCCGAGCGGCGGTTCGCCCGCTTCGCGGCGGACCTGGGCACCCGCGAGGGCCTGGTCGCGCTCTTCGGCCGGTATCCGGTGCTCGCGCGGCTGCTCGGCACGGAGTGCGTGCACGCCGTCGCGGCCACGGCGGAACTGCTGGGGCGGTTCGCCGCCGACCGGGACGCGCTCGTGGCGGACCTGCTCGACGGGGTCGACCCGGGTGCGCTCGCCGTGCTCGACCTGGGGCACGGCGACACCCATCAGCGGGGGCGCGCGGTCGCGCTGCTGCGCTTCGCGGACGGCCGCACGGTGGTGTACAAGCCGCGTCCGCTCGACCAGCACGCCGCCTTCGACGGGCTCGTGGGCTGGCTCGGCGCCCGGCTGCCCGGCCTGGGACAGCGGACGGCGCGGACCGTGCGCCGGGACGGGTACGGCTGGCTGGAGTTCATCGCCGGCCGGCCCTGCCGGTCGGTCGCCGAGCTGGACCGGTTCTACCGGCGGCAGGGCGCGCTGCTGGCGCTGCTGTACGCGGTGGACGGGGTCGACATGCACCACGAGAACCTGGTGGCCTGCGGGGACCAGCCGGTGCCGGTCGACGTGGAGACGCTGCTGCACCCCTCGCTGCCGGTGGCCGCCACGGCGGGCCCCGACCCGGCCGCGGCCGCCCTCGCCTCCTCCGTCCACCGGACGTGCCTGCTCCCGCAGTTGCTGATCGGCGAGCACGGGGCGCTGGACATCTCGGCCGTCGGCGGCGGCCGGGCCGACCTCTCCCCCACCGACCTGGTCTGCTGGGCGGACGCGGGCACCGACACGATGCGCCTGGTGCGCCGGCGCGTCCCGTACGCCGCGAGCCCCAACCGCCCGTCGCTGGACGGCCGGGAGGTCGACCCGGGGGCGTACGAGGCGGCGCTGCTCGCCGGATTCCGCGCCGGGTACGACGTGTTGGTGACGCACCGCGCGGAACTGCTCGCTCCAGACGGCCCGTTGGCCGCCTTCGGGGACGCCCCGGCGCGCCTGGTGGGCCGGGCGACCCGGCTGTACGCGACGCTGCTCGACGAGGCGGCCCATCCCGAGGTGCTGCGCGACGCCGTCGACCGGGACGTGCTGTTCTCCCTGCTGTACGCCGAGTCCGCCGGGGATCCGGTGCGGCGGCGGCTGGTGGAGCACGAGATCGAGGACCTGTGGGACGGTGACGTGCCGGCCTTCACGCACCGGCCCGACGGCGCCGACGTGTGGTCGTCGCGCGGGGTGCGGCTGCCGGGCCTGCTGGACGCGCCCGGGCTCGCCGCCGCCGAGCGGAAGCTCTCCGCCCTCGGCGAGGTGGACCGGCACCGCCAGGAGTGGCTGGTCACCGCCGCGCTGGCCACCCGTAGGGCGCGCCGGGCCACCCACCGCGCCGAGGCGCCGACGCTGCCGCCCGCACCGGCGGCGGTGCCCGAGCCCCGGCGGCTGCTGACGGCGGCCTGCGGCCTCGCCGACGAGATCGTGGGGCACGCGCTCCACGACGGCACCCGGGCCAACTGGATCGGCCTGGAGCTCGTCGACGGCAGCCACTGGGCGGTGTCCCCGATGGGGGCGGGACTCGCCGACGGCTACACCGGAGTGGCCCTGTTCCTCGCCCAGTTGGGCCGGCTGACCGGGGTCGCCCGCTACACGGAGCTGGCGGCGCGGGCGGTCCGTCCGCTGCCCCGGCTGGTCCGCGCGCTCGCCGACGCCCCCGAGCTGAGCCGCGCGGTCGGACCCGGCGGATTCCACGGCCTGGGCGGGCTCTGTTACGCAATCTCCCGGCTGTCCACCCTGCTCGGCGACGACCGGCTGGCCGAGGCGCTGCCGCTCGCGCTGCGGGCGCTGGCCGCCTCGGTCCGTACGGACGATCCGGCCGGTCCCCCGGCGGACGTCGCCACGGGGCTCGCCGGTGGCCTGGCGGCGCTCCACGCGGTGCACGCGGAGTCCGGTCTCCCGGGGGCCGCCGCACTGGCGGCCGAGTTCGCGGACCGGCTCCTCACGGCCGGCGCCGCGCTCCCGGAGGGCTTCCTGCGGGGCCGCGCCGGGGCGGGCTGGGCCCTGCTCCGCCACGCGACGGCCGTCGGCGGCGCACCGGAAGGCCCGTACGCCACCGCCGGGCGGGAGCTGCTCGGTCCGGCGCCGGACGGGACCGCCCCCGGCACCGACCTCGGTTGGTGCGCGGGACTCGCCGGGACGCTCCTCGCCGCGCGGGCCGGCGCCGGGTCGGCGGGGGTCCCCGACGGCCGGTGGGCGCGGCTCGCCGAAGAGCGGCCGTTTCCGGGCGACTTCAGCCTGTGTCACGGGGAACTCGGCACGCTGGAGGCGCTGGTCACGGCCGCCGCTGACGGAGTTCCCGGGGCGGACGGCCTGCTCACCCGCCGGGCGGGGCTGCTGCTCGGCGCCCTCGACCGGTACGGACCGCGCTGCGCCACCCCGGACGGGGTGTCCTCGCCCGGACTGCTCACCGGACTGTCCGGCATCGGTCACACCCTGCTGCGGCTGGGCTTCCCCGACGCCGTCCCGTCCGTCCTCCTCCTCGACCCCTCTCCGGGAGGGCGGTGACCACGCCCTCCCCGCACCACCGGCACGAGACGCACGACCAGCAGGACACGCACGACCAGCAGGACACGCACGGCACCCACGGCACGCACACCCCTCGCACCGCATCCGCGAAAGGATCTTCATGAACCCGCAGACGCCCTCCCGTGAGTCCATCGCCGCGCTCGACGCCACGGCCGCCGACGCCCCTGAGGCCGGCGGCACGGCGGAGCCCGCCGGGCGGATCACGCTCTCCGGGCGCGACCGGGCCACGGCCCGCGCCCGGGCCCTGGCAGGTCTTGCCCTCGGGACCGGTCTGGTGGCGATCCTCAACGACATCGACACCACGGTGAGCCTGCCGATCCTCCCCCTCTGACCTCCGAGGCACCGCCGGCGGGGGCGCCCCCAGGCCGCCCCCCGGGGGGGGCCCCCGGCGGCGGGGCGCCCCCCCCCCCCCCCGGGCGGGCGCTCTCGAAGGGGGGGAGG
>NZ_JBHYKM010000180.1:0-11354 GCF_042741435.1 Streptomyces sp. NPDC058955
GGGCCCCGGGCCCCCGTGCGGGCCCCCCGCACCCCCCCGCCGGCGGGCTCCACACCCGGCTCCGGGTCCGTCTCCGTGTCCAGCGACGGCGGCTCCCCGGGCGCCGCCTCCGGCACCGGCACGGCCGGCAGCGGCGGCAGGATGTCCCGCAGCGCGTACGCCTCCGCCGCCGACACCCCGGCCCGCCCGTCCCCCGCCCCGGCGTCCGGCGGCGCGTCCGGCGAGGGGGTCCCGCCGCCCGCGCGGGCGGCGCTGCGGTCCTGGAGCGCGTCCACGACCGCCCGCTGCCCCCGCCCCCGCATCAGGAGCAGCGCGAACGGGTCCTCGTCCAGGATCCGCGCCATCTGATGGCAGAGCGCCACCGTGTGCGGGCAGTGGTCCCACGCCTCGCAGCCGCACTCCGGCTCCAGGTCGCCGATGCCGGGCAGCAGTTCGACGCCGACCGCCGCCGCGTCCTCCACCAGGTGCGGCGGCATCTCGTGGTCGAGCAGCGCGGCGATGTGGCCCGCGCTGTCGACCGCGAGGTCGAGCAGCCGGTCCCACTCCTCGTCCGTCAGCGTGCGCACCAGCACGTCGCTGCGGTACCCGGTGCCGTCACGGTCCTGCACGACGGCGGTGATCCGCCCCGGCCGCACCGACACCGCGCCGACGGCCCCCGCGCGCGCGTGCGCCCGGCCCGCCTTCACCTGCCGGCCGTCGAGCGCCGTGTCCTCCAGCGCCTTCAGCCACGCCCGGCCCCACCAGGTGCGGGTGAACGCCCCGCCGCGCACCGGCGGCGGCGCCGCGATGGTCAGCTCCTCGGCCCCGTGGCCCGTCCCGTACTCGCTCATCGTCCGTCCCCGTCCCCGCGCAGCCGGACCAGCTCCGCCAGTTCCGCGTCGGTCAGTTCGGTCAGTTCCGCCGGCGTGTCGCCCGACGTGCCCAGCACCGCGTCGGCCAGCTCGCGCTTGCGTTCGAGCATGGCGGCGATCCGGTCCTCGACGGTCCCCTCGGCGACGATCCGGTGCACCTGCACCGGCCGCGTCTGCCCGATCCGGTACGCCCGGTCGGTGGCCTGGGCCTCCACGGCCGGGTTCCACCAGCGGTCGTAGTGCACCACGTGCTCGGCCCGGGTCAGGTTCAGCCCCGTCCCCGCCGCCTTCAGCGACAGCAGGAAGACCGGCACCTCGCCGTCCTGGAACCGGGCGACCATCGCCTCCCGCTCGGCGACCGGGGTGCCGCCGTGCAGGAACTGCGTCCGCACCCCGCGCTCCGCCAGATGCGCCTCCAGGAGCCTGGCCATCCCCACGTACTGGGTGAAGACCAGGGTGCTCGCCCCCTCCGCGAGGATCGTGTCGAGCAGTTCGTCGAGCAGCTCCAGCTTCCCCGAACGGCCCGCGATCCGGGGCCGGTCCTCCTTCAGGTACTGCGCCGGGTGGTTGCAGATCTGCTTCAGCGAGGTCAGCAGCTTCACCACCAGACCGCGCCGCGCCATGCCCTCGGCCGCCGCGATCGCGAGCAGGTTCTCGCGCACCACCGCCTCGTACAGACCGGCCTGTTCCGGCGTCAGGGAGACGGCCCGGTCGGTCTCGGTCTTGGGCGGCAGCTCCGGCGCGATCCCCGGATCGGACTTGCGGCGGCGCAGCAGGAAGGGACGGACCAGCGCGCCGAGCCGCTCCGCCGCGGCCGGGTCCGTACCGCCCTCGACGGCCGCGGCGTACCGGCGGCGGAAGGCACCGAGTCCGCCGAGCAGTCCCGGGGTCGTCCAGTCGAGGATGGCCCACAGCTCCGAGAGGTTGTTCTCCACCGGGGTGCCGGACAGCGCCACGCGCGCGCGTGCGCCGATCGTCCGCAGCCGACGGGCCGTCGCCGAGTACGGGTTCTTCACGTGCTGGGCCTCGTCCGCCACGAGCAGCCCCCACGGCCGGGCGGCCAGCCGCTCGGCGTCGAGCCGCATGGTGCCGTACGTGGTGAGGACGACGTCCCCGTCCGCGAGCCCGTCGAGATCGCGCGTGGTGCCGTGGAAGCGGCGCACGCGCGTGCCGGGTCCGAACCGCTCGAACTCCCGCTGCCAGTTGCCCATCAGCGAGGTCGGACAGACGACGAGCGTCGGGCCCGCGGTGGCCGGCTCGCCCTGCCGGTGCAGATGGAGCGCGATGACGGTGATGGTCTTGCCCAGGCCCATGTCGTCGGCGAGGCAGCCGCCGAGACCGAGCGAGGTCATCCGGTGCAGCCAGTTCAGCCCGCGCAGCTGGTAGTCGCGGAGGGTGGCGGCGAGGGCGGCGGGCTGTGGGACCTCGCGGACGCCGCCCTCGGGGTCCGCGAGCCGCTCGCGCAGCCGCTCCAGCGCGCCGGTCGCGACGACCTCGACCTGGCGGCCGTCGACCTCCGTGCTGCCGGTGAGGACGGCGGCGAGCGCGTCGACCGGCGACACCTTGCGGTCCTGCCGCTCCCGGGCGCGCAGCACCTCCGCCGGATCGACCAGGACCCACCGGTCGCGCAGCCGGACGAGCGGCCGCCCGGCCTCGGCGAGCCGGTCCAGCTCGGCCCGCGTCAGCTCCCGGTCGCCCAGCGAGAAGCGCCAGTTGAAGGCGAGCAGCGCGTCCGCGGAGAGGAACGACGGCAGACCGCCGCCGGCTCCCTCGGCGTACGGGGACGCGTCGGCCGGCCCGGTGTCGGACCCCGCCCCCGCCGTCGGCTCCACCGGTCCGACCACCGCCTGCGTGGTCAGCCGGTCCGTCAGCTCGCGCGGCCAGTGGACGTGCACGCCGGTCGCGGCGAGCGCGCGGGACGCCGGACCCAGCAGCTCCACGACCTCCTCGTCGGCCAGCTCCATCGCGTCCGGCACGGCCGCCGCGAGCAGCGGGGCGAGCGCCGGCCAGGCGCGGGCGGCCCGCCGCAGCGCGAGCAGGGCGTCCATCCGGGCGCGCGGCCCCAGCGACGCCGCCGCCGGTCCGGTGCCCGACCAGGCGTCCGCCGCGTCCACGACCAGCGCCGGATCGGCGGCCGAGTGCAGCTGGAGCACGGCGCGGAACGCCGGGGCCTCCGACGGATCCCGTCCGGAGCCGGCGCCGGATCCGGACAGCTCCAGCCGGAGCGACAGCCGTACGCCCGCGTCGTGCCCGGCCGCCAGATCGTCCGCCCACGGCCGGTGTGCGACGGCGGACTGCGGGGCCTCCGCGGCGAACGCCGGGCCGCCGACGGCGAGTTCCGCGGCCGGGGTACGGGGGAGGGTGTCGGCGACGGCGTCCAGGAAGGCGCGCAGCAGCGCCTCGGGCTCCGGCAGCAGCCAGTCCTCCGGCTCGTCCGGTTCCTCCGCGGGGCCCAGCGGGACGGCGTGCGCGGTCGGCGGCATCGACGCGGCGAGCGTCCGCAGCCGGTCCAGCTCCCCGGGCCCCAACGGCCCCGCCCGCCAGGCGTCGTGACCCGCCGCCGTCACGCCGGGCAGCAGCAGTCCGCGCGCCGTGAGGTCCAGGGCGAGCAGGGTCGCGCCGCCCCAGAAGGCGGCGGCCGGGTCGGCGCCCCCGGCGAGCCGGGCGCGGGCGAGCAGCGGCAGGGCGTCCCGTACCGACAGGAGGAGCGCGGGGACGGGCACCGGCTGGAGGTCGGCGCCGTCCACCACGGTGATCTCGCCCGCCACCGCCCCCGGCGGGGCGGTGAGGGGGTCGCCGTCGGGCGACCAGAGGGCGATCCGGCCCGCCCGGGGCGGATCGGCGGGGAGGAACACGGCGGCCGGGACGGCCGGGCCGGAAGGCGGCGCGGAGGGTTCGGGAGCGGGGCCAGAGGACCGGAACGACGACGTCAACACATTCCCCACATATGGCTGCCGGTGGGACCGAGCGGCCGACCCTACCTCACGCCCGCCGCCGACCACGCACATCCGTGCGTGACGCCCGACACATGTGCACCGCCCCCGGGTCGGGGGTGGGGAACGCCCCACCCCCGGGCCCCGGCCCACCCCCGCCCGGGGCCGGGTGGTGACGCCATGGTTCCGGACCGTCACCGATCCCTACGGTGGGACCACCGCCGCCGCCTCGGTGCGGACGGCACCCGCCCCCGCCTCACAGAAGCCGGAGCCCTTCCATGTCCCAGGCCATCGCCACCGCCCCCGCCCCGGCGCCCGCCGCCCGGCCGCGGCGCGGCGGCAGCGAGTTCTCCCCGCTCCTGCGCACGGTGAGGGACCAGGGGCTGCTCGACCACCGACCCGGCTGGTACGCCCGGGACATCGCCCTCACCCTCCTCGGCGTCGCCGCCGTGGCCGGCGGCCTCCTCCTGGCCGGTCCGACCTGGTGGTCCCTCCTGCTCGCCGTGCCCCTCGCGGTGCTCTCGGCCCGCGCCGCCTTCATCGCGCACGACGCCGGACACGCCCAGATCACCGCGGACCGCCGGGCCGGGCGCGCCGTCCAGCTCGTCCACGCCAACCTCCTCCTCGGCATGAGCCGCGAGTGGTGGAACGACAAGCACAACCGGCACCACGCCCACCCCAACCACCTCGACAAGGACCCGGACGTCGCCGCCGACGTCCTCGTCTTCGCCGAGCACCAGACCGCCGGCCGCACCGGCCTGCGCGGCTTCCTCACCCGCCACCAGGCCCTGCTCTTCTTCCCGCTGACCACCCTGGAGGGCCTCGCGCTCAAGCTGTACGGCGTCCAGGCGCTGCTCGCCAAGGACGGCCCGTACCGCACCCGGCGCGAGCGCCTCACCGAAGGCGCCCTGCTGCTGCTCCACTTCGCCGGGTACGCGGCGCTGCTCCTCGCCGCCCTCACGCCCCTGCAGGCGCTGGTCTTCGCGCTCGTCCACCAGATGCTGCTCGGCGTCCACCTCGGCATGGCCTTCGCCCCCAACCACAAGGGCATGGACCGGCCCGACCAGCACGAGGACGGCGAGACCTGGGGCCATCTGCGCCGGCAGGTGCTCACCTCCCGCAACATCCGGGGCGGCGCCCTCACCGACTGGTTCCTCGGCGGCCTCAACTACCAGGTCGAGCACCACCTCTTCCCGTCCATGCCCCGCCCCCACCTGCGGCTCGCCCAGCCCGCCGTCCGCGCGCACTGCCGGGCCCTGGGCATCCCGTACACCGAGACCGGCTTCGTCGACTCCTACCGGCAGGCGCTCGGCCACCTCCACGAGGTGGGCGCCCCCCTCCGCGAGGAGCACGCGGGACGCCCGGAGTAGGGTCGAACGCGTCAGCGATCACCGTAGAGAACCAGGGGGTCTCCCGCATGGGCGAGGGCACCGTCACCGCGGTCAGCAGCAACGGCACCTACTCCTTCACCAAGCCCAACCGCGCCTCCGTCACGCTCCTCGCCGGGCTCGGCGTGGAGGGCGACGTCCACGCCGGCGTCACCGTCAAGCACCGCTCCCGGGTGGCCCAGGACCCGACCCAGCCGAACCTCCGGCAGGTCCACCTCATCCAGGCCGAGCTGTTCGACGAGGTCGCCGAGGCCGGCTTCGCGGTGAACCCCGGCGACCTCGGCGAGAACGTCACCACCCGCGGCATCGACCTGCTCGCCCTGCCCACCGGCGCCCGCCTCCGCCTCGGTGCCGAGGCGGTCGTCGAGATCACCGGTCTGCGCAACCCCTGCGCCCAGATCGACGGCTTCAGCCACGGGCTGCTCAAGCAGGTCGTGGGCCGGGACGCCGACGGCGAGGTCGTCCGCAAGGCCGGGATCATGGGGATCGTGCTGACCGGCGGCGAGGTGCGCCCCGGCGACCCGATCGCCGTCGAGCTGCCGGCCGGGCCGCACCGCCCGCTGGAACGCGTCTGAGCCCGGCCGGCGCCCCGGATCAGGAGGGGCGCACGGCCAGCGCGTCGAGCCCTTCGAGGAGGGCGGGCAGCCGGGGGCCCCGGGCCACCGGCAGCACCTCGCGCGGGTAGTCGTCGAGGAGGACGAAGGCCATGTCGTCGGTGCGGGCCACGAGCGACCAGCCGGGGCCGTCGGCGCGGAGCATCCGGGCGCCCTCCCCGGCGAAGCCGGACCGCACCCGGCCGACCGGCGGCGGCTCCTCGAGATAGCCGCGCAGCTCGTCCAGGGCACGGCGCACCTGGGCGTACGGGCCGGTCGGCTCGTCCTCCGCGGCCTCGGCCGGCCGTTCGGAAGCGGCACCGGGCTCGATCTGCCCGCGCCATTCCTGCCAGTGCCGGGCCACCTCGTCGGCGCCGAGCCGCCGCTGTGCGGCGCCCCAGGTGTCCCCGGTGGGCGGCACCAGCGGGGCGGGGTCGCCCTCCTCCGGCTCCGGGTCGTGCGGCTCGGGGAGACCGGGGGCGCGGGTGGCGACGGCGAGCGGCCAGCCGGGCAGTCCGGCGACGACGGACTCCTCGTCGGGCGAGAGGTCGTAGGCCATCCCGCAGTCCCAGGAGGCGATGGCCACCGCGACCAGCGACACGTCGTCGATGACGACCGTCCAGCGGGCGCCGAGCCCGTCCTGGCCGAAGACGAGCCCGTATCCCGCCTCGTACGGTTCGAGGCCGAGGGCGGCGCAGGCCGCCGGGTAGTCGTCGCCGAGCACGCTCGGGAACTGCGCGGGCGTCAGCAGGCACGCGGTCAGCACGTACAGCGAGTCCTCGCCCGCCGCCGGTTCCGTCGCCGCCACGGCACCCTCCCCATCTCGCTGCCCATCGGATCGTCGGCGCACCTTAACCAGTGAGTAACCCGCGCGTCGAGGGTCCCCGGGGTGTGAGCCTCAGCGCCCCTTGATCCCGAGCAGCGAGCGGGCGACGGTCTCGGGCGTCTGGTTGCGCTCCCGGGCGAGCGTGAGCAGGGCGCGGCAGGCCAGCTCGTTCACACCGAAGGCGAGCTGGCCGGGGGAGACCCAGGTGACGGCCTCGTCGATCCGGTCCTGGTCGTCCTCGGCGCAGGCGGCCACGTAGACCGCCGCGGCCTCGAAGAGGTTGTGGCCCTGGCGTCCGGAGCGGGCCGGGGGAGGGGCGGCCTCGCTCCCGGACGCGCGTCGGGCGGAGGGGAGGAGCTTGCGCATGCGTTCCGCTATCCGTGCCACGGCCGGCCGCCTTTCCCCGGGCACGACTGCCCGGCACGTCCACGGTAGACAGTGAAGTGCCGGGACAGAAGGGGGCGTTGGAGGCGGGGCCCGGCCGGCGCGCGTGGTCGCCCGGCCCGTCGGCGTCGGGCGCGGCTGTCCTCCGCATGGCCCCGCGGGCCACCCGCGCCCCGGCTCTCAGCCCTCCCGGACGGCCAGGGCGAGGTAGCGGGCGTCCTCGTCCACGTACGAGACGAGCCGCCAGCCGGCCTCGGCGAGGACCGGACGCAGCCGGGGCTCGGCCCGCAGGTCGTCCGGGGTGATCTGCCGGCCGTGCCGGGCGGCGAGGGCGGCCCGGCCGATGGGGTGGAAGAGCGCGAGACGGCCGCCGGGCCGTACCACCCGGGCGAGTTCGCGCAGGTCGGCGACCGGATCGGCCAGGTGGGAGACGAGGCCGGCGCCGAAGACCGCGTCGAGTCCGCCGTCCCGCAGCGGCAGCCGGCCGATGTCGGCCAGGAGCAGCGCCCCGGCGCCCCCGGGGCCGCGCCGCCCGGCCCGCACCGCCTCGTCCAGCATCTCCGGGGTGAGGTCGGCGCCGATGACGGTGCCCGACGGGCCGACGGCGGTGCGCAGCGGGGGCAGCGCCCGGCCGGTGCCGCAGCCCGCGTCGAGCACGGCGTCGCCGGGGCGCAGCCCGAGGTCGGCGACGGCGGCGGCGTAGGCGGGGCCGTCGTCGGGGAAACGGCTGTCCCAGTCGGCCGCGCGGGTGGCGAAGAACGCTCGGACATCTGTGGGGTCATCGCTCATGCGTCCATGATCGCCCACCCCTGGGCGTGAACGTTCTCCGTACACGTTCGAGCGTCGTCCGATCGATCTGGTACTTCGCTCCGTCATATTCCAACAGCTTTCGAAATGCGCCCCTTGTGCGCCCCTCCGTGCGCACTAGCGTCCCCGAGTCATGGGACACCTGGACCACGCCACCTTCGGCTGGCTGACACCCGTGCTGTCGTACGCGATGGCCTGCATCGGCGCCGCCCTCGGGCTGCGCTGCACCGTGCGCGCGCTCGACGCGACCGGCCGGTCGCGGCGGAACTGGCTGCTCACCGCCGCCTCCGCGATCGGCACCGGCATCTGGACGATGCACTTCGTGGCGATGCTCGGCTTCGGCGTCGCCGGCACCGACATCCACTACGACGTGCCGCTCACCATCCTCAGCCTCCTCATCGCGATGGGCGTCGTGGGAGTCGGCGTGTTCGCCGTCGGTTACGGACGCGACCGCGTGCGATCGCTTCTGATCGGCGGCCTGACGACCGGGGTCGGCGTCGCGAGCATGCACTACATGGGCATGGCCGCCCTCCGCCTCCACGGCACCGTCCACTACGACCCGCTGCTCGTCGCCCTCTCGGTCGCCATCGCGGTCGTCGCCGCCACCGCGGCCCTCTGGGCGGCCCTCAACATCCACGCCCCGATCGCGGTCGCGCTCGCCTCGCTCGTCATGGGAGCGGCCGTCAGCAGCATGCACTACACGGGCATGCTCGCGGTCCGCGTCGACGTCGTCCCCTCCTCGGCGGACCTCCCCGGCGCCACCGTCATGCAGTTCATCTTCCCGCTCGCCGTCGGCCTCGGCTCGTACCTCTTCATCACCTCCGCCTTCGTCGCCCTCTCCCCGACGGCCAGGGAACGGGCCGCGTACGCCTCCGCCGAACGCCTCACCGAACCGGACGAGCGCGCGGTCGACGTGGCCCCGCCCGGCTTCCGCGCCGGCCGTGACCCCCTCCGTACGCCCGCCCCCTGACCACCCGTCCGCCCTCCTCCTGACCGCCCGTCCTCCGCCCTCCTCCTGACCAGCCGACCGCCGCCTCCTCCCGTCCCTCTCACCCCCCCCGGATCCCCGACCCTCCCCACCCAGCCGGAACGAGGAGCCCATGCGAACTCCCCGCAAGAACCAGGACGCCGTGGCGCCCGCGCCGCCGGCGACCGCACGCGGGCGGCGCGCGCACGCCGGGCCGCCCGCCGACGAACAGGACCCGCGCCCCGCCGCCGGACCCGACACCCCGACCGACGCCGACGCACCGGCGGAGGACTCCGGGAGCGCCGCCGAAGCCGCCGCCGTACCCGCCGAGGCGTCCCGGCGACGCGGGCTGCGGCCCCGCACCGTGCGCGCCAAGATCGTCTCGCTCCTCATGGTCCCCGTCGTCTCGCTCCTCGCCCTCTGGGGCTTCGCCACCGTCACCACCGCCCAGGACATGGCCCGGATCCGCCAGCTCCAGCGCGTCGACGCCGACATCCGCGGCCCGGTGTCCGCCGCGGTCGCCGCCCTCCAGGAGGAGCGCCGCGCCGCCCTGCGGCAGATCGCCGCCCCGGGCGCCGGCCGCGCCGCCGAACTCGCGGACCGGATCCGCCGCACCGACGAGGCCGTCGCCCGGCTCCGGCTCGGCGACGGCCACACCGTCGGCGACTCCGGCGACCTGCCCCCCGACGTCGCCGACCGCGTCGGCGCCTTCGTCGGCGAGGCCCAGGGCCTCACCCGGATGCGCACCGCCGCCGCCGACGGCCGCGGCGACTGGGACCGGGTCTACGCGGAGTACACCACCGCGGTCTCGGCCGGCTTCGCCGTCGCCGGAGCTCTCACCGGCATCCAGGACACCGGCCAGGGCTCCCACGCGCGCGTGCTCCTCGAACTCGCCCGCGCCGACGAGATGCTGGCCCGCGAGGACGCCCTCCTCGGCTCCGCCCACCTCACCGGCCGGCTGACCGCCGCCCGCCAACGCGCCTTCACCGGCGCCGTCGAGACCCGCCGCACCCTCCTCGCCTCGGCCACCGCCGACCTGCCGACCGCCGGCCGCGACGCCTGGTCCCGGCTCGCCGCCGACGCCGACCACACCCGGCTCACCGCCGCCGAGGACCGGGTCTCCGCCGCCGCCGACGGGCGGCCCGCCGCCCAGGCCGCGCCCTCCGCCGACTGGGACGCCGCCCTCGCCGCCGTACGCACCGGGCTCGCGGCCGTCGAGGGCGACGCGCGCGCCGCCGCGGCCGACGACACCGACCCCTTCGCGGGCGGCATCCTCAGCCCGGCCGGCGCCGCCGTCGTCCTCGGCCTCGCCGCCGTCGCCGCCTCCCTCGTCATCTCGGTCCGGATCGGCCGCGGGCTCGTCGTCGAACTCGTCAGCCTGCGCAACACCGCGCTCGGCATCGCCCGCCGCAAGCTCCCCGCCGCCATGAGCCGGCTCCGCGCGGGCGAGGAGATCGACGTCCAGGCCGAGGCCCCGCCGGGACCCGCACCCCAGGACGAGATCGGCCAGGTCGGCGAGGCCCTCACCACCGTCCACCGGGCCGCGCTCTCCGCCGCCGTCGAACGCGCCGAACTCGCCAGCGGCATCTCCGGCGTCTTCGTCAACCTCGCCCGCCGCAGCCAGGTCCTCGTCCACCGCCAGCTCAACCTCCTGGACAGCATGGAGCGGCGCGCCGACGACCCCGGCGAACTCGGCGACCTCTTCCGGCTCGACCACCTCACCACCCGGATGCGCCGGCACGCCGAGAGCCTGATCATCCTCTCCGGCGCCGCCCCCGGCCGCGCCTGGCGCATGCCGGTGCCGCTCACCAACGTCGTCCGCGCCGCCGTCTCCGAGATCGAGGACTACGCGCGCGTGGAGGTGCGCCGGCTCCCCGAGACCGCCGTCGCGGGCGGCGCCGTCGCCGACCTCACCCACCTCCTCGCCGAACTCATCGAGAACGCCGCCCAGTTCTCCCCGCCCCACACCAAGGTCCGGGTCAGCGGCGAACCCGTCGGCAACGGCTACGCCCTGGAGATCGAGGACCGGGGCCTCGGCATGGGCAAGGAGAGCCTCGCCGAGGCCAACGCCCGCATCGACCGGTCCGAGGCCCTCGACCTCTTCGACAGCGACCGGCTCGGGCTCTTCGTCGTCAGCCGCCTCTCCTCCCGGCACGCCATCAAGGTCCATCTGCGGCCCTCGCCGTACGGCGGCACCACCGCCGTCGTCCTGCTGCCCACCGACCTCCTCCAGGGCGCCCTCCCGCCGGCGGGGGATCCCGCCGATGCGGGGCCCGCCACACAGGGCGAGGAGCGGGCCGCCCGCGAACGGGCCGAGGCCCACCGTGCGGAGGCCCGCCGCTTCGCCGCACCGCCGGACGCCCCCCGTCCCCCCGCCGACGCCCCGAAGGCCCTCACGGGCGCCCCCGCCGGCCCCGGCGCGCCCGAGGCCCCGCGCACCGCCCTCACCCCGCCGCCTCCGGCCCGGCCGCAGCCCCTGCCGCGCCCCGCGGCCGTCCCCGCGCCGGCCCCGGACGCGGGGTCCGCCCCCGTGCCCGCCCCGGTACCCGCGTCCGTACCCGCGGGCGTGACCACCCTGCGGCCGCGCGGCGGGCCGGCCGGACCC
>NZ_JBHYKM010000181.1:0-8503 GCF_042741435.1 Streptomyces sp. NPDC058955
TCCCCCCTCCGCCCCCCCCCCCGCGGGGGGGCCCGGCCTTCGGCGTACCGCTGCACGTCAGCGGGGCTGCTGGGTGGCGAGGCCGGGCGTGGTGCCGCTCTCGTCGCCGCCGCCTCCCCCGCCGGGGTTCCCGGTGTCGGGGGGCTGGACCGTCGCCGTGCTGGTGGGTTCCCGGGTGGGTTCCTGGGTCGGCGGCGGGGTGGTGGTGGGGTTCCGGGTGGGCGTCGGCGGGGGCGTGGCCGTCGTGGTGGTCGGGGCCGGGGGCGTGGTGGCGGTGGTGGCCGGCGCGGTCGTCGGCTCCTCCGTCGGCTCCTCGGTGGGCTCCTCGGTCTCGGTCGGGCCGGTCGTCCAGGTCGGCTGGCCGTAGCCGCCGGTGTTCTCCTCGGTCTCCAGGTCGAAGCTCGCGTCCGAGCCGCCGTTCAGGGCGCGCTCGGTGTAGTCGCCCCAGATCAGGGCGGGGGTCTTGCCGCCGTTGGCGCGGCCCGGGTTGATGGCGTCGGTGAGGGTGACCTGTTCGGCGATCTTGCCGGAGGTGTCCTCGCCGAACAGGGCGACGGCGGTGACCAGTTCGGGGGTGTAGCCGACGAACCAGGCGGAGCGGTTGTTCTCGGAGGTGCCGGTCTTGCCGGCGGCCTCGTAGTCGCCGGCGGCGCGGAAGCCGGAGCCGTTGGCGACGACGCCGGTCATGGCCCGGGTGACGGTGTCGGCGGCCCGGCGGCTGATGACCTGCTCGCCGGTCTGCTTGACCATGTCGACCTGGCGGTCGCTGTGCCGGGCGCTCTTCACGAGCGCCGGGTTGACCTTCTTGCCGTGGTTGTCGAGGGTCGCGTAGGCGCCGGCCATGTCGAGGGTGGAGGCGCCCATGGTGCCGAGCGACATGGCGGGGGTGGCGCCGAAGTCCTGGCCGTCCTTCATGCCGAGGGCGAGGGCGGTCTTCTTGGTCTTCTCGGGGCCGACGTCGACGATCATCTGGGCGTAGACCGAGTTGATGGACTTGTCGGTGGCGCGCTGGACGGTGACGGGGCCGTACGAGTAGTCGTCCTCGTTCTCCGGGGCGAAGGGGATCTCGCTGCCGACGACCGGGCGCTTGCTGGTGCCGTCGTAGACGGTGTGCAGTCCTATCTCGCGCCCGTCCTGGGTCTCGGACCCGTTGTCGAGGGCGGAGGCGAGGACGATCGGCTTGAAGGTGGAGGCGGGCTGGTAGTCGCGCCGGGTGGCGTTGGACATCCAGTGCTCGGTGGCGCCGATGCCGCCGTACATCGCGACGACCGCGCCGGTCTTCGGGTCGACGGAGGTGGCGCCGGCCTGCACGGTGGCGGCCTTCTTGTCGCCCTTGCGGTCGATCTTGTCCTCCAGCTGCTCGTCGACGGCGGCGACGAGGTCCTTCTGCTTCTGCCGGTCGATGTTGAGCGTGATGGTCCAGCCGCCGGCCTTGATGTCCTCCTCGCTGACGCCCTGGCGCATCAGCTCCTGGTTGGCGGCCTCGACGATGTAGCCGGTCTGGCCCTCCATCCCGGGGAGCGGCTTGGGCTCGCGCGGGACGGGGAACTTCAGGCCGGCGCGCTCGGCGGCGGGGAGCCAGCCCATCTCGACCATGTTGTCGAGGACGTAGTTCCAGCGGTCCTCGACGAGCTTGCGGCCGGTGGCGCTGGCCGAGGTCCAGTCGTACTGGTTGGGGGCCTGGAGCAGCGAGGCGAGGTAGGCGCCCTGGGCGGTGGTGAGCTTGGCGGCGTCGGTGCCGTAGTACGAGCGGGCGGCGGCCTGGATGCCGTAGGCGGAGCGGCCGTAGTAGCTGGTGTTGATGTAGCCGGCGAGGATCTCGCTCTTGGTCATCTCCTCGTCGACCTTGACGGCGATGACCATCTCCTTGAGCTTGCGGGTCGCCGTCTGGTCCTGGCTCAGGTAGTAGTTCTTGACGAACTGCTGGGTGATCGTCGAACCGCCCTGCTTGGCCTTGCCGGTGAGGGTGTTCCAGGCGGCGCGGGTGGTGCCCTTGATGTCGACGCCGTTGTCCTTGTAGAAGGTCTTGTTCTCGGCGGCGACGAAGGCGCGCTGGACGGGGAGCGGGATCTTGTCCAGGCCGACGATCTCGCGGTTGATCTCGCCGGTGCGGGCGAGGATCGTGCCGTCGGAGTACTTGTAGATGTTGCTCTGCATGGTCGCCTCGGCGTTGGCCGTGGGCACGGGGACCAGCAGGTAGACGGTGTAGAGGCCGCCGATGCCGACGAGGCCGAGCAGGAGGAAGGCGCCCAGGACCTTCTTCCAGGTGAAGAGGCGGCGTATGCCCCGTTTCTTCGCCTTCTTGTCCGGTCGGCCCATGTGTCGTGTCGCTCCGCTCGTCGTGTGTCCCGCCGCCCCTGGCCCGGCGAACCCGCCGGATCAGCTCAGCAAGCTAACACCGACAGTGCGGACATAGGGCAACCGATCACGCCTTTTCAGGACGTGAGAATCAGCACCCACCCCCAGGGGAACCGACGTCCGGGCGGACGTGATGGTTGCGTGAAGGACCGGTTCCGTTTTCGTGCGCTTCTCCTCGGCGTCTGCCCCGGCCAGCTATACACCTCGCGTATACACGCCGTGTACAGTGACCGCCATGTCCATCGGTCACACCCTTCTCGGACTCCTCGAAACGGGCCCGCGCCACGGCTACGACCTCAAGCGCGCCTTCGACGAGCGGTTCGGCCACGACCGGCCGCTCCACTACGGCCAGGTCTACTCGACGATGTCCCGCCTCCTGAAGAACGGCCTCGTCGTCGTCGAGGGCGTCGAACCCGGCGGCGGCCCCGAGCGCAAGCGGTACGCGATCACCGACGCCGGCATCACCGACGTCGCCCAGTGGCTCGCGACCCCCGAGAAGCCGGAGCCGTACCTCCAGTCCACGCTCTACACCAAGGTCGTCCTCGCCCTGATGACCGGCCGCGGGGCCGCCGAACTGCTCGACACCCAGCGCGCCGAGCACCTGCGCCTGATGCGCGAGCTCACCCGGCGCAAGAAGGACGGCGACCTCGCCGACCAGCTCATCTGCGACCACGCCCTCTTCCACCTGGAGGCCGACCTGCGCTGGCTGGAACTGACCGCCGCCCGCCTCGACCGGCTCGCCGAGGAGGTCCGCCGATGACAAGTGCACCGCTGCTTCGCGCTGCCGGCCTCGCCAAGGCGTACGGCCCCACCCCGGCGCTGGCCGGCGCGGACTTCGCCCTGCGCGCCGGCGAGGTCGTCGCCGTCATGGGCCCCTCCGGCTCCGGCAAGTCCACCCTGCTGCACTGCCTCGCCGGCATCGTCCGCCCCGACGCGGGCACCATCGCCTACGACGGGCGCGACCTCACCGCCCTCTCCGACACCGCCCGCAGCGCCCTGCGCCGCACCGACTTCGGCTTCGTCTTCCAGTTCGGCCAGCTCGTCCCCGAGCTGACCTGCGCGGAGAACGTGGCCCTGCCGCTCCGGCTGAACGGCGAGAGGCGGAAGGCCGCCGAGGCCCGGGCCGTCGAATGGCTCGCCCGCCTGGAGGTCGACGACACCGCGGGCAAGCGCCCCGGCGAGATATCCGGCGGCCAGGGCCAGCGGGTCGCCGTGGCCCGCGCCCTCGTCACCTCCCCGCGGGTGATCTTCGCCGACGAGCCGACCGGCGCCCTCGACTCCCTCAACGGCGAGCGGGTGATGCGGCTGCTCACCGACGCCTCCCGGGACACCGGCGCCGCCGTCGTCCTGGTCACCCACGAGGCCCGCGTCGCCGCCTGGTCCGACCGCGAGGTCGTGGTCCGCGACGGCTCCGTCCGCGACACCGAGTGGGCAGCGTGAGCCCGGGCGGCTGGGGTCGCGACCTGGCCCTCGGGGCCCGCTTCGCCGTCACCGGCGGCCGCTCCGGACTGCTCCGCACGCTGTTCACCGCCGCCGGCGTCGGCTTCGGCGTGGCCCTGCTGCTGCTCGCCTCCTCGCTGCCGAACATGCTCTTCCAGCGGGAGGTCCGGGAGGCGGCCCGCGCCGCCGACGCCTCCCACGAGGTCGCCGATCCCCGCCCCGACACCTTCCTCCACTACACGCAGCACACCTCCTTCCGGGGCGAGGGCCTCACCGGCCTGCTGCTCAGGCCGGAGGGCCCGAAGGCCCCCGCGCCGCCCGGGACGACGGGGGTGCCCGCCGAGGGCGAGATGCTGGTCTCCCCCGCCCTCGCCGAACTCCTCGCCTCCCCCGACGGCGCCCTGCTCAGGGAACGGATCCCCTACCGGGCGGTCGGGACGATCGGACCGGCCGGGCTGATCGGCCCGAACGAACTCCGGTACGTGGCCCACGCCGGCTTCCTCACCACCGACAACTACGACGGGCGCGCCGAGCGCTACGGCTGGTCGGTGCCCGAGGAGCCGATGAACGCCTTCCTGCTCCTCCTCGTCGTCATCGCGTACGTGGTGCTGCTGCTGCCCGTCCTGGTCTTCATCGCGACCGCCGCCCGCTTCGGCGGCGAGCAGCGCGACCGCCGGCTCGCGGCGCTCCGGCTCGTCGGCGCGGACAACGCCACCACCCGGCGGATCGCGGCCGGCGAGTCGCTGGCCGGCGCGCTGCTCGGCCTGGCCTTCGGCGCCGGACTCTTCCTGGTCGCCCGGCAGTTCGCCGGGACGGTCGAGATCTGGGACGTCAACGCCTTCCCGGCGGACGTCGTCCCGCACACCCTGCTGGCGCTCCTCGTGCTCGCCGTGGTGCCGGTCGCCTCCGTCGTGGTCACCCTCCTCGCCCTGCGCGGAGTGGCGATCGAACCGCTCGGCGTGGTGCGGACCTCCACCCCGCGCCGCCGCCGGCTGTGGTGGCGGCTGCTGATCCTCGCCGCCGGGGCCGCGCTGCTCGCGCCGACGATCGGCGGGATCCGGATCACGGACACCGGCATCGACACCGCCACCATCGGCGGCGGCACCGTCCTCGTGCTGATCGGCCTGACCGGGCTGCTGCCGTGGCTGGTCGAGTCGTCGGTGAAGCGGCTGCGCGGCGGCCCGGTCTCCTGGCAGCTCGCCGTGCGCCGGCTCCAGCTGTCCAGCGGCACCGCCGCCCGCGCGGTCAGCGGGATCGTGGTCGCGGCCGCCGGGGCGATCGCGCTCCAGATGCTCTTCCAGGCGATGGAGCGGGACCTCACCTCGTCCACCGGCCACGACACCACCCGGGCCCACCTCCAGGCGAGCCTGGACGTCCGGGACGGCGGCGAGGCCCGGCGGGCGATCGACCGGCTCACCGCGGTCGACGGCGTCACCGGGGCGATCGGCACGATCGAGTCGCACGTCTTCCGGCCCGGCCCGCTGAAGCCGGGCGAGGACTTCGCGCCGCTCACCCCGATCGCCGTCGGCGACTGCGCCTCGCTCCGCGAGTTCGCCGTGCTGACGTCCTGCGCGGACGGCGACGTCTTCGTGGTGAAGCCGAGGCCCGGCGCCACCGACGCTCCCGACGCCGAGTGGATCGGGAAGGCCGCCCGCCCCGGCGCGCGGGTCGCGCTCCGCGACCCCGAGCGGCACCGGGGCACGATGCCGCTGTGGCGGGTCCCCGGCGGCGCCCGTACCGTGACGGCCCGCCCCGACCCGGCCGGGATGAACCACTACGGGCTGCTCGCCACCCCGAAGGCGATCGACGCGTCCCGTCTGGAGTACCCGCGGGCGGAGGTGATGGTCCGGCTCGACCCGGCCCGCCCGGACGCCCCCGAACTGGTCCGGAACGTGTCCCTGGCGCTCGACCCGACCGCGAACGTCCGCGGGCTGAGCGACACCGAGCAGAGCGCCCGCTTCCTCAGCGTCCGCACCGGCATACTCGTCGGCTCGACCCTGACGATGCTGCTGGTGGCGGCCTCGCTGCTGGTCACGACCCTGGAGCAGCTGCGGGACCGCAAGCGGCTGCTCTCCTCGCTGGTCGCCTTCGGCACCCGCCGCACCACGCTGTGCTGGTCGGTGCTGTGGCAGACGGCGGTGCCGATCGCCGTCGGCCTGGCCCTCGCGGTGGCGGGCGGTCTGGGCCTCGGCTCGGTGCTGCTCGCGATGACGGAGCAGCGGGTCCACGACTGGTCGGTCTTCCTGCCGGTCGTCGGCATCGGCGCCGGACTCATCGCGGCGGTGACGCTGCTGAGCCTGCCGCTGCTGTGGCGGCTGATGCGCGCGGACGGGCTGCGCACGGAGTAACCCGTCGGGCGGATGTACGGGACGGGGCGCGGGTTCAGGCGTCCGCGCCGAGCACCCGTACGGGAAGCGCCGCCAGCTCCTCGCGCAGCGCCTCGGCCAGCTCCTCGAACTCGGACTGGCGGGCCGCGCCGGACCGCATCGCGAGGGCGACCCGCCGGGTGGGGGCCGGGGCGGTGAAGGAGCCGGTGCGCAGGGCGGGGTCGCGGGCGGTCTCGACGGTGACGGCGGTGCGCGGCAGCAGGGTCACGCCCAGCCCGCCGGCGACCAGCTGGACCAGGGTCGACAGGCCGGCCGCGGTGGTGGTGACCTCGGCGCCGTCCTCGCGCCCGGCCTCGCGGCACACGTCGAGGGCCTGGTCGCGCAGGCAGTGCCCCTCGTCGAGCAGCAGCAGCCGCAGCTCCCGCAGCGCCTCCCGGGGGATGTCGTCCCGTCCCGCCAGCGGGTGTCCCTGCGCGGTGACGAGCACGAAGTCCTCGTCGAAGAGCGGGAGCTCGGTGACGCCGGGGACGCCGAGCGGCACGGCGAGGAGCAGCAGGTCGAGACGGCCGGCGGCGAGGCCCTCCAGGAGCGAGGAGGTCTGCTCCTCGTGGACCTGGAGGTCGAGCTCGGGGTAGCGGCGGTGGGTCAGCCGCAGCACGGCCGGCAGCAGGTAGGGCGCGACGGTCGGGATGACGCCGAGGCGGAGCACCCCGGTGAAGGGGGCGCGGGCGCCCTCGGCCTCCTCCATCAGCTCGGCGACGGCGTCGAGGACGGCCCGGGCGCGGACCGCGAGCCGCTCGCCGGCGGGCGAGAGCAGCACCTTGCGGGTGGTCCGCTCCAGGAGCTGGACACCGAGTGCCTCTTCGAGTGCCGAAACCGCGCCCGAGAGCGCGGGCTGGCTCATGCCGATGGCGGCGGCCGCGTCCCGGAAGTGCAGATGCTCGGCGACCGCCGCGAAGGCTCTGAGCTGGGAGAGGCTGGGCTGCTTGGCGCGCTGGGGGCCGTGCTGGGCCGCGTACGGGGATGCCACTGATAACCACCTTCGATCAACACGACCCACTCTAGCTATTTCCCTGATCAATGCACTGCGTGCCATGCTGTGATCCGTCCAACCCCTCATGGAAGCCCCCAAAAGGGACCCTTCCGTTCTGCAAGGAGAGCGCGTGCTCACTGTCGGTGACCAGTTCCCCACCTACGACCTGACCGCCTGCGTGTCGCTGGAGAGCGGCAAGGAGTTCGCGCAGATCGACCACAAGTCCTACGAGGGCAAGTGGCGCGTGGTGTTCTTCTGGCCGAAGGACTTCACCTTCGTCTGCCCGACCGAGATCGCCGCGTTCGGCAAGCTGAACGACGAGTTCGCCGACCGTGACGCCCAGATCCTCGGCGTCTCCGGCGACTCCGAGTTCGTCCACCACGCCTGGCGCAAGGACCACGCCGACCTGCGTGACCTGCCCTTCCCGATGCTCGCCGACTCGAAGCACGAGCTCATGCGCGACTGCGGCGTCGAGGGCGAGGACGGCTTCGCCCAGCGCGCCGTCTTCATCGTGGACCCGAACAACGAGATCCAGTTCACCATGGTGACCGCCGGCTCCGTGGGCCGTAACCCCAAGGAGGTCCTGCGGGTCCTCGACGCCCTGCAGACCGACGAGCTCTGCCCCTGCAACTGGAACAAGGGCGAGGACACCCTCGACGCCGGCAAGCTCCTGGCCGGTGAGTGAGCATGGCCCTCGATGAGCTGAAGGCCGCCGTCCCGGACTTCGCCAAGGACCTGAAGCTGAACCTCGGCTCGGTCATCGGCAACAGCGAGCTTCCGCAGCAGCAGCTGTGGGGCACCGTCCTCGCCTGCGCGATCGCCTCGCGCTCGCCGAAGGTGCTGAAGGAGCTGGAGCCCGAGGCGCAGTCGAACCTGAAGCCCGAGGCGTACCAGGCCGCCAAATCCGCCGCCGCCATCATGGCGATGAACAACGTCTTCTACCGGACCCGGCACCTGCTGTCGGACCCCGAGTACGGGACGATGCGGGCCGGTCTGCGGATGAACGTCATCGGCAACCCGGGCGTCGAGAAGGTCGACTTCGAGCTCTGGTCGCTGGCCGTCTCCGCGATCAACGGCTGCGGCCAGTGCCTGGACTCGCACGAGCAGGTCCTGCGCAAGGCCGGCGTCGACCGCGAGACGATCCAGGAGGCGTTCAAGATCGCCGCGGTGATCCAGGCGGTCGCCGTCACCCTGGACGCGGAGGCCGTCCTCGCCGAGTAGGACTCCGTACGCATACGCGGAAGGGGGCCGCGGCGCCGCCCCGCCCCCGCCCACCGCGCGCCCCCGCGCAACTCGATCGTGTCCGGGGGAAAAACACCCCCACCCCCCCGAACACACTCTCTCT
>NZ_JBHYKM010000181.1:8513-10847 GCF_042741435.1 Streptomyces sp. NPDC058955
GGCCGGGGGCCGCCCCGGGCGGGTTGGCGCCCGCAGCCCCCCCCGGGGCCGGCCCCCCCCCCCCGGGCCGCCGCCCCCCCCCCCCGCACCCGACGACTACTTCTTGAGCGCCGCCATCAGCGCGAGCGCGTCCTGGGTGAGCGGCACGTCGACCCCGGACAGGTCGGGAGCGCCCTGCTCGACGACCTCGCCCTCCTCGTTCTCGTAGTACGTGCGGTACACGTTGAGCTCCAGCACGGCCTGGCCGTCGAGCACCCGCAGGATCCCGCCGTCCTCGCCCGCGTCGCCGAAGAACGCCTGCTCGCCGACGCCGCCGATCGGCTCCGTCATGTCGAAGCCCTTCGCCAGCGCCGCGAACTCGGGCCCCGGGTCGGTCTGCTTGTGCAGGGTGTAGGTGACGTTGACGCTCTGCTCGCGGTCCCCCTTGCCGAAGTTGACCGTGCAGGAGCGCTGCTCCAGGGCCGGCTCGCGCAGTTCGGGGCCGGTGCCGGCGGAGCCGCGCTCGCCGAGGACGGCGGCCATCCCCTTCAGCCCGGCGCGCTCGCACAGGTCGTCGACCGCCTGGTACCCGCCCAGGTCCACCCCCGGGTCCGGCCGGCCGCGCTCGTACGCGTACAGCCCGGCGCCCCACACCGCCGAGGCGGCCACCGCGCCGCCGAGCGCCCACAGCCAGGGCCGGCGGCCACGCGGCGGGCGGGGCGTCCGCTCCCGCTCCTCCGTCAGCACCTCTGCGGTCTCGAAAGGGGTGCCGCCCTCCAGTTCGGGTTCGGATATCACGCCTTGCCCTTCCGTTCCGGCGAGCCGGGCGCCGGGGTGGGCGCCACCTCGAAGGCGGTCGCGCCGCGCGGCTCGGCCGCGGTGAGCAGCGCCGGTTCGTGGCTCCACGCCTTCAGATAGCCGACGACGGTGTTGGCGACCGCGACGAGCGGGACGGCGACGACGGCGCCGCCGATGCCGGCGGTCAGACCGCCCGCGGCGACCGCGAGGACGACGGCCAGCGGGTGGACGCGGACGGCCCGGCCGAGGATGAACGGCTGGAGGACGTGGCCCTCGATCTGCTGCACGGCGAGGACGACCACGAGCACCATCAGCGCGGTGAACACGCCGTTGGTGACGAGGGCGACCAGCACGGCGAGCGCGCCGGAGATGACGGCGCCGACGAGCGGGATGAAGGCGAAGAGGAAGATGAAGACGGCGAGCGGGACCGCCATCGGCACGTCGAGGAAGTAGAGGCCGAGGCCGATGAAGACGGCGTCGATCAGGGCGACCAGGACGGTGCCGCGCACATAGGCGGTGAGGGTGCGCCAGGCGCGCGGACCGGCGCCGGCGACCCCGGGCCTGGCCTGCGCGGGGACGAGCTTGAGCGTCCACTCCCAGACCTTCTTCCCGTCGTAGAGCAGGAAGAGGGTGCAGAACATGGCGAGCAGGATGCCGGTCATGGTCTCGACGATCACGGTCACGCCCTGGAGTCCGGCGGAGGTGATCTCCTCGGCGTTGGCGCCGATGGTGTCGCTGAGGTTCTTGGCGATGTCGTTGATCTGGCGCTCGGTCACGTGGAAGGGGCTGTCGAGGAGCCAGCGCTTGAGCTCCTCGATGCCGTCCCTGACCCGGTCGGTGAGGTTGTCGATGTTGTCCATCACCTGCCACACCACGAACCAGCCGACCAGGCCCATCACGACGAAGCCGGAGATGGCGGTGATGGCGGTGGCGAGTCCGCGCGGCACGCCCATGGTCCGCAGCCGGGCGACAGTCGGCTGGAGCAGCGCGGTCACCAGCAGCGCGGCGACGAAGGCGAGGACGACGAGCTGGACGGAGCTGATGACCCGCATCAGCACCCAGACGGTGCCGGCCAGGACGAGCAGTCGCCAGCCGGCCTCGCCGGCGACCCGCAGCCCCCACGGGACGGCGGAGACCGGGTCGGGCCGGGCGGGCACGGCGGGGGCGTAGGCCGGCGGGGCGGGGACGGTACGGCCCTCGGCGACGGCGGCGGGCGCGGCGGCGCCCTCGGCCGGTCCGGCGGCCGGTCCCCCGGCCGGCGGCGCGGTCTGCGGACCGGGCGTCACCGGCGGCCGCTCGTACGGCGGTCCGTCCGGCTCGGCCCGCTCGGCCTCGGCGCGCCGGGCGTGCAGTTCGCTTCCGATGCGGCTGATGCCCTCGCCGAGTCGGTTCAGCCAGCCTGGCAGTCTCGACATCTCGTCCCTCTTCCCCCCGTTCGGTCCCTGGCAACCTACACGCAGGAAGCCCCGCACCGGAGGTGGGTTGCGGGGGTCCCGCGGTTGGTGGCTCGCCGGGGGATTAACATCGGGTTGGCAGGCAGAAAATCCACGCGCCGCC
>NZ_JBHYKM010000182.1:0-10802 GCF_042741435.1 Streptomyces sp. NPDC058955
GCCCCGACCCCGGCCGCGTCACGCGCCCGTACACCGACGCCGCGCCCCACGGAACCGCCGCTCAAGGCGCCCCGCACGACCCGCGCGGCGACGCACGCGCGCGTACCGACCTCGGCCCCTACTTCGGCGCCCGCGCCAACCCGCCCCAGGACACCCGATCCGAAGGAGACGACGCATGATCGACCACGAGAGGATCTCCCACCACCGCTCCGGCGAACTCGACTGGCTCCTCGACGATCTGGTGACCCGGGTCCGCGAGGTCCGGCACACGGTGGTGCTCTCCAGCGACGGCCTCGCGGTCGGCGCCTCCAGCGGACTCAGCCGCGAGGACGCCGAACACCTCGCCGCCATCGCCTCCGGCTTCCACAGCCTCGCCAAGGGCGCCGGACGCCAGTTCCACACCGGCGGCGTCCGGCAGACCATGGTCGAGATGGACGACGGCTTCCTCTTCGTCGCCGCCGCCGGCGACGGCTCCTGCCTGGCCGTCCTCAGCTCCGTCAGCGCCGACATCGGCCTCATCGCCTACGAGATGGCCCGGCTCGTCAAGCGCGTCGGCGAGCACCTGCACACCCCGCCGCGGCTCGCGGTGACCCCGCCGGCCGCCGGCTGACCGGAGACCCCCATGACCATGGACAGCACCGGCGACACCACCGGCGGAGGCCCGCCCGCACCGGGCAGCCAGTGGTACGACGCCGACGCCGGGCCGCTCGTCCGGCCGTACGCGATGACCGGCGGCCGCACCAAACCCGGCCCCAGCAACGTACGGTTCGACCTCATCGCCCTGGTCGTCGCCCCCCCCCCCCCGCCGGGCCCGGCCGAGGAGGCCGTCCTCGGCCCCGAACACCGTGCCCTGCTCTCCCTCTGCCGGGCCGAGACCCAGTCGGTGGCCGAACTCGCCGCCGACGCCGACCTCCCCGTGGGCGTCGTCCGGGTCCTCCTCGGCGACCTCCTCGAATCGGGCTTCGTACGCGTCAGCAGGCCCGTACCGCCCGCGCAGCTCCCCGACGAACGCATCCTGAGAGAAGTGATCGATGGCCTACGAGCGCTCTGACAGCACCGGCGCGGACGGCGGCGACACCGCTCTCGCCCTGAAGATCCTCGTCGCCGGCGGTTTCGGCGTCGGCAAGACCACGCTCGTCGGCGCGGTCAGCGAGATCCGCCCGCTGCGCACCGAGGAACAGCTCAGCCGGGCCGGCGAACTCGTCGACGACACCGGGGGAGTGGCCCAGAAGACCACCACCACGGTGGCCATGGACTTCGGCCGGATCACCATCCGCGCGGGACTCTCGCTGTACCTCTTCGGCACCCCGGGGCAGGACCGCTTCTGGTTCCTCTGGGACGAGCTCTCGCAGGGCGCCCTGGGAGCGGTGGTGCTCGCCGACACCCGCCGCCTGGAGGACTGCTTCCCGGCGGTCGACTACTTCGAGCACCGGAAGATCCCGTTCGTGGTGGCCGTCAACTGCTTCGAGGGCGCCCGCTCCTACGGGGCGCAGGACGTGTCCCGCGCGCTGGACCTGGACCGGGGGACGCCCGTGGTGCTCTGCGACGCGCGCGACCGGGACTCCGGGAAGGAGGTCCTCATCCGGGTCGTCGAGTACGCCGGGCGGATGCACACCGCCCGGCTCCTCGACACGGTCGGCTGAACCGCCGGCAGAGCCGGCCCGGCAGGTCGAACCGCCGGGCGTCCCGGCCCGGCAGGTCGAACCGTCGGACGTCCCGGCCCGGTCGGTCGAACCGTCGGACGATCGGGCGGCTCGACCGTCATGGCCGGCCCGCCCCCGGGACGGGTCAGTCGGAGACCTCGCCCGCCGACGTCACCTTCTCGATCTTCACCCGGACGACGAGCTCGCCCGGCACCCCGTTGCGCGCGCCGAACTCCGCCGCCCGGTCCTCGCCCATGTACCGGCCGCCGATCCGGGTGGCCCAGTGGACCAGCTCGTCCGGGTCCTCGCTCAGCTCGGCCACACCGCTCAGGGTGACGTACGAGAACGGCGGGGCGTCGTCGTCGACGCAGAGGGAGACCCGGCCGTCCCGGGCGAGGTTGCGGCCCTTCACCGTGTTCCTGCCGGTGTTGAACACGAAGGAGTCGCCGTCGAGCACGAACCACACCGGGACGACGTGCGGGCCGCCGTCCGCGCGCACGGTCGCGAGCTTGCCCGTACGGGTCCCCCGGGACACGAAGTCCCGCCACTGTTCCTCGGTCATTCTCGTCATGTGCCCATCGTGCGGCACCCGGTGGCCGTTCGGCGGCACACCCGGGCCGACGGGGGTGCTTGCCCTGTCCACGACAGTGCGTAAGGCTTGCGGCGACACGCGGTCCGTACCGGCGAACGCGGGCACGGGGCCCGGCCGGCGCGGCCGCACCGACGAGGGGGAGGACCACCACATGGCGCTGGACAAGGGGCTCGACTGGCTCCTGGACGACCTGACCCGCAGGGTCGGACCGATACGGCACGCCCTGGTGCTGTCGAACGACGGCCTGGTGACCGGGGCGAGCAGTGAACTCGCCCGGGAGGACGCCGAACACCTGGCGGCCGTCTCCTCCGGGCTGCACAGCCTGGCGCGCGGCTCCGGCCGGCACTTCCGGGCCGGCAGGGCCCGGCAGACGATGGTCGAGTTCGACGAGGCGCTGCTCTTCGTCACGGCGGCGGGCGACGGCAGCTGCCTCTGTGTGCTGAGCGACGCGGAGGCCGACGTCGGCCAGGTCGCCTACGAGATGACGCTGCTGGTCAACCGGGTCGGCGAGCACCTGGGCGTCTCCGCGCGACAGCCGGGCGGGCCCACGCCCTGACGGTTGTCCACAGGCGGTTGTCCACAGGGCGCGCGCCGTTCGTCACTCTCCGTTACCTTCGTGGTGTCGGGTTCACCGGAACCCGGACCGGTCGGCAGGCCGGGCGAGCGAGTGGGGGAGGCGGCGGACGCCATGACGGTGGACGAGAAGACGCGGACGGTATCGGCGGCCCGGGCCGCGGAAGAACTGGAGCTGAAGCGCGAGGAGTTCCGGCTCGCCGTGCGGATGGGACTGATCAGGACGGTCCCGGTGCCGGACCCGGGCGGGACGCTCCGGGACCGGGGGAGCGGCCGGGACCGGGTGCCCGAGCGGCGCCCGGTCGAGCGCGCCGAGCTCGACCGGCTCAAGGCGGCCCCGGACTTCCCCGACGGCCTGCGCGAGCGCGTCCGGACGGTCGGCGCGGGGGAGGCCGCGGGGCTCCTCGGCATCACCCACGACCGGTTCGGACGCTTGGCCCGCACGGGCCATCTGAGCCCGGTCCGCTTCTACCTCAACCGCTACCGGACGGTCATCTGGCTGTACGTGGCGGCCGAGGTCACCGCCTTCGGCGAGGAGCACCCCGCCCTGCTCTCCGGCCGGATGCCGGCGGCGGTGCGCGAGCGGGCGGCGAGGGAGGACCTGCGGGCCAGGAACTGGCGCACCCGCCATCTGGGGCTGCTGCTGCGCGGCAGCGACGACCCGTGGGTCCGGGCGGCGGCGATCGCCTCGCTGCTCGACCCGGTCCAGGTCGCGGAGGTCGTCGACGACCCGTACGAACGCGGCTGTCTGGACCGACTGCGCCCGGCGCCGCCGCCGGGCTTCCCGGTCACGGGCGCGGCCCGCGAGGTCGCCGACCGGCTGGTCCGCGCCGAGGACCCGGACGAGATCCTGTGGCACCGGATGAGCCTCGCCCTCGCCCTGGACGAGGCCCGCGCCGCCCGGCGGGCGCCCCACCCGGGGGAGCGCCCACGACCGGCGGCGGAACCGGCGCGACCGCCCGTGACACCGGCGGATCCAGCACGCTCGCCCGCCCGGACGCCCATCCCTCCGGTCGCCCTTCCGACCGCTCCTCGGTCCACCCCTCCGCGCGGCCGGGCGACGCGACCGCCCGGCCGGGCGCCGCGGACCCGGGGGCCGGGGCTGCTGGCGCGGATCCGGCGCTCCCTCCCGGCGCGGACGACCGGCGCGGGGTGGGGTGCGCGGCGTGACTGGGGGTGAGGGCGGCTGCGGGTGCGGCGCCGGGGGCGCCCGGTGACGATGGGGGCATGTTGCTGGCCCGTGTCGCGGAGGTCTCCCGGCAGGTCGCCGCCGCCTCGGCGCGCTCGCGGAAGACCGCCCTGCTCGCCGAACTGTTCGCCGAGGCCACCCCCGAGGAGAGCCCGCTCGTCATCGCCTACCTGTCGGGCCGGCTGCCCCAGGGCCGGATCGGCGTCGGCTGGAGCACGCTCAGGCAGGTGGTGCCGCCGGCCGTGCCCCCGGCGGCGGCACCGACGCTGACGCTCGCCGATGTGGACGCGGCGATGGACGCGCTCGCGGCCGTGGCGGGCCCCGGATCCCAGGGGGAACGGGCGCGCCGGGTGCGTGAGTTGTGCGCGGCGGCGCCCGTCGAGGAACAGGAACTGCTGGTGCGGCTGCTCTCCGGGGAGGTGCGGCAGGGCGCGCTCGACGCCGTCGCGCTGGAGGGCGTCGCGAAGGCGGCGGACGTGCCGGCCGCCGAGCTGCGGCGGGCCGTGATGCTGGAGGGTTCGCTCCCGCCGGTCGCCCAGGCGGTCCTCGCGGAAGGGCGCGCCGCCCTCGACCGGTTCACCCTGCGCGTCGGACGGGCCGTGCAGCCGATGCTGGCGCACACGGCCGGTTCCGTCACCGAGGCGGTGGAGACGCTGGGGCCGTGCGCGGTGGAGGAGAAGCTGGACGGCATCAGGATCCAGGTGCATCGCGACGGAGGGGAGGTGCGGGTCCACACCCGCTCGCTCGACGACATCACCGCCCGGCTGCCCGAGGTCGTCGCGGTCGCCCTCGACGTGCCGTCGGAGTCGTTCATCCTCGACGGCGAACTCATCGCCCTCGACCCCGCCACCGGCCGCCCCGCCGCGTTCCAGTCCATCGCCGGCCGCGTCGGCTCCCGCGCGGACGTCACCGGCGCCCGGGCCGCGCTGCCGCTCACCCCGGTCTTCTTCGACGTCCTCGCGGCGGACGGGGAACCCCTGGTCGACCGCCCCGGCCGCGCCCGCCACGCGGTCCTCGCCCGTCTGCTGCCCGAGGACCGCAGGGTGCGCCGCGTCGAGGTCACCGCCCCCGACGACCCGGCCCAGGTGGAGGCCGCCGAGGGGTTCCTCGCCGACACCCTGGCCCGGGGCCACGAGGGCGTGCTGGTCAAGGCGCTCGACGCGCCCTACGTGGCGGGCCGGCGGGGGCGGACCTGGCTCAAGGTGAAGCCCGTGCACACGGTCGACCTCGTCGTCCTCGCCGTCGAACGGGGCCACGGCCGCCGCACCGGCTTCCTGTCCAACCTGCACCTCGGCGCCCGCACGGAGGGCGGCGGCTTCGTGATGCTCGGCAAGACCTTCAAGGGGCTCACCGACGAGATGCTCCGCTGGCAGACCGACCGCCTCGGGGAACTGGCCGTCGAGGACGACGGGTTCACCGTGACGGTCCGCCCCGAGCTGGTCGTGGAGATCGCCTACGACGGCCTCCAGCGCTCCACCCGCTACCCGGCCGGCATCACCCTCCGCTTCGCCCGGGTGCTGCGGCACCGCCCGGACAAGCCCGCCGCCGAGGCCGACACCGTGGAATCCCTGCTCGCCACCGGCTGAGACCGGCGGGCGGTAACCGTCGACGTGGCGCGGGCGGAGGGGGATGCTGGAAGAGTGGCACGCCTGCCACGAGGAGATGAGCGACGTGTACGACTTGCACATCGACACCGACGTCACCGTCCAGCTGAGCGACTGCCGGCAGGAGGACGCCCGGGCCGTGTTCGAGGTCCTCGACCACTACTACCGGCTGGAGGACATCGAGCCTCCGGGCCCGGCGGGCTCGGGGCCGGCCACCACCGTGTGGATGGCCACCTTCGACACCTCCGGCGGACAGCGCGAGGAGCCGCGGCCGCCGCGGCTCACCGGCAAGGTCGGCGCTCTGCTGACTGGCGGGTACCACGCCGTCGGCGAGGTCGAGAGGGTGCTCGCCGGCAGCTTCGACATCGAGTCCCTCCAGGCGGTCTCGGGCGACCAGGAGACCGAGGCGCGACTGCTCCTCGCCTCCCGCTGATCGCGTCGGGCCGAGCCGGGACGGACGGTACGGGACACCCCGGGTGGAGCGGACGGGCCCCGCCCGGGGCCCCGTCGTGCCCGCGGAAGGCGCCGGGACCCCCCTCCCGACCCCGGTATACACCGTGTGTAGAGTTCACGGCGGCCATCGGTACACCCGCCCTGACCAGGCGTGGAGGTGGCCGCGTCACACACGAAACCGGGGAAAGCGGGTACCACCATGTTCCGATCCAGGCCGGGCCGTCGCGGTGGGAGGACCGCCGTCCTGCTCGCCGCCGCCACGCTCATGCTCACGCTGAGCGGCTGCGGCGTTGACCCCCTCACCCCGCAGGCCGCCCGGGCCGAGTCGGGAGACGACGGCAAGGCGGGCACCGCGCCCCGGCGGGTCGACTGCGCCCGGGCCACGTGCATCGCCCTCACCTTCGACGCCGGCCCGGGCGAGGACACCCCGCACCTCCTCGACGTCCTCAAGGAGAAGCGGGTCCCCGCCACCTTCTTCCTCCTGGGCCGCAAGCACGTCGAGCGCTACCCCGAGGTCGTCCGGCGCATCGCGGACGAGGGGCACGAGGTCGCCAACCACACCTGGTCGCACCGGATCCTCACCGACCTGGAGGAGAACGAGGTCCGCGAGGAGCTCTCCCGCACCCAGGACGCCATCGAGAGGATCACCGGCCGCAAGCCCGTCCTCATGCGCCCGCCCCAGGGCCGCACCGACTCCACCGTCGCCGACGTCAGCCGCGAACTGGGCCTCGCGCAGATCCTCTGGAGCGTCACCGCCAAGGACTACTCCACCACCGACTCGGCCCTGATACGGGAACGCGTCCTCACCCAGGCGCACCGCGACGGCATCATCCTGCTCCACGACATCTACGACGGCACCGTCCCCGCCGTCCCCGGGATCATCGACGAGCTCAAGGACCGCGGCTACACCTTCGTCACCGTCCCCGAACTCCTCGCCCCCGGCACCGCCCGCGCCGGCGAGGTCTACCGGCCCGAGAAGGACTGACCGCCGAGCCCCCGGAGCCGGCCCACGACGGGTGACCCGACTCACACCGTTCACCCCGTACTGCCCGGAACATCGGGAAAAGGTTCACTGTTCTCCCTTATGTGACGGCGAAGGGGCCCGGTCCCCAGGTCCCCCCCCCAGAGGTGACCGCCCTTCGCCCGTCACGGCGAGCGGCCCCGGCTGGAATCCCCCGTCCAGCCGGGGCCTCGCCATGTCCGGGGCGGCGCTCACGGCGCCCGAGGGGCGCGCACGACGGCGCGTTCGACCCGTTCGAGTGAGGTCGCGCATGCCCGGCCCCGTCACGGGCAGTGATCGCTCGGGCCGCCGACGATCATCCTCCGGCCCACCGTCGACCCGGCACCGCGCCGTCGTGCGAAGGGGGACCCATGCCGCTCGCCACCACACCGCTCGCCCGCCGTGCCCTGCCGGCCGCCGCCGCGCTCGCCCTGCTCGCCGGTTGCGCCTCCGTCCGCCCCGACCAGACGGAACCGCCCGCCGTACCGTCCGCGCGCACCGAGCAGGACGCGCTCCTCAAGGCGGCGGAGCGGAGGTTCACCGACGACTGCCTCGCCGCGCGCGGCATCCGGGCCACCGCCGCACCGCGCGCGCCCACCGAGGACCGGGCCCTCCAGGCCGCCCTCTTCGGCACCGGGCCCCGTGAACTCTCCGTGACGCTCGCCACCGGCGTGACCGTCACCGCCCACAGCGACGGCTGCGTCGCCGCCGCCCGCGACCGGCTCTACGGCGACCAGCACCGCTGGTTCCGGGCCCAGGTCGTCGTCGACAACCTCCGCGCCGAGGCCCAGGCCCGCTACCGCGACGACCCCGACCACCGGGCCGCCCTCGCCCGCTGGACCGCCTGCGTCGCACCGGCGGGCCGGCCACGCCCCGAGCGGCCCGACCCCGAGGACGCCGCCCGCTGCGCGCGGGAGACCGGCCTCGACGAGACCCGCGCCCGACTGGAGCGCGACGAGCTGGCCGAGGTGCGCGCCCTGCACCACGACGAGCTCACCACCTACCGGCAGTTGCGCGACCGCGCGCTGCTGCGGGCGGTCCGGCTGCCCGCGTCCACCCCACCACGGAAAGGCAACGCCACCTCGTGAAGCGCATCCTGGCCACCACGGCCGCCGCCCTGCTCGCCCTCACCACCGGCCTCGCCGTCGCCGGCTCCGCCACCGCCGCCGAATGCCCCTCCGGCCACTTCTGCGTCTGGCAGGACGCGAACTTCGGCGGACAGCGGGCCAACTGGAGCGGCGACGACGGCTGGTGGGAGAGCTGGATCTCCGACACCGACTCCTCGTGGGCCAACCACGGCATCTCCGGCCCCGGCATCAAGGACCACGTGCGGGTCTACGAGAACGCCTGGCAGGGCGGCAACATGACCATCTGCCTCGCCCCCGGACAGGAGGTGGGCTACAACGCCGCGGCCAACGACCGCGGTGACTCCCACGTCTGGGCCACCGGCTGCTGACCCCGCCCCCGGCGCGCCCCGGTCACGGGGTGCGCCGGGCCCCCGGGTGACGCAGGGCCGAGGCCAGCATCAGGCCGGCGCCCCGGACCACACTGGTGGCCGGATCGTTGGCCAGCCGGACCCGGCCGCGCAGCACCTGGGCGAGCCGCGCCGTCACGTCGAGGCGGAGCGCGCCGCCGCCGGTCACCAGCACACCCCGGCGGAGGGCGCCGCGGACGGCGCCGGTGCCGTCCGCGCGCCACATGTCGCTCACCATGTCGGCGGCGGTGCCCGCCACCGCGTCCGGCATCCCGCCGCGCGCCGGCAGGTCGTCGACGCCGAGTTCGGCGAGCCGGGCGTCCTGCACCTGGCCGTCGACGACGAGCGTGACCTCGGTCAGCCGGGCGCCGAGGTCCACCACGAGCAGGGGGCCGCCGCCGGGCGGCGCCGCGTAGGCGGCCGCGGCCCGGGCGCTGTCGACGGCGATCACCCGGACGGGGCCGAGCCCGGCGACGGCCCGGCGGACCGCCTCGCGCTCCGCCGGGGCGGCGAGCACCGGATGGGTCAGCATCACGACCGTGTCGTGGCTCTCGCCGCCCGGGGCGGAGGCGGCGAGGCGCTTCAGGAGCAGCAGCTGGGAGGAGGTGTCCGCGACCCGGCCGCCCCGGACCGTCGCGCTCGGCACGTCCGCGAAGACGCCCGCCCCCGGGGCCCAGGCCCGCGTCCGTGAGCTGCCGATGTCGAGGGCGATCCCCCGCACCGGCCGCCGCGCGTCCCGGTGGGTGCCACCCGCTCCGTACGATCCCATCGTGTCCGTCCAAGTCCTGTCGGCCCACTGATTACGAGGCCGATCCGCGCCCACACTATGCAGGATCCGCAGCGGGAACGCCATGGCGCTTGAGGATCCAAGGATCATGGTCGGGCCCGGGGCGGCGAGGGCCGGCCCGGGCCCGCGCGGGTGCGGCCCCCCGTCACGCCCAAGCGCCCAGCCAGAGGTCCGGGCCGAACACCTCGTAGTGGACGTCGGCCGGGGCGACCCCGGAGGCGACGAGGTCGCCCCGGACCGCCCGCAGGAAGGGGAGCGGGCCGCACAGGTAGGCGCGGGTGCCGGCCGGCAGCTCCAGGGCGGTCACGTCGGCGAGGCCCTCGCGGGCGCCGGACGCGCCCGGCTCCTCGTACCAGAGGTGCAGGCTGCCCTGCGGGAGCCGGCCGACGAGCTCGCGCAGTTCCTCGGCGTGGGCGTGCGTGCCGGGGGAGCGGTCGGCGTGCACCACGACGACCGGGCGCTCGGCGCCGGTGGCCGCGAGGTGGTCGAGCATGGCGAGCATCGGGGTGCTGCCGATGCCGGCGGAGGCGAGCAGCAGCGGGCCGTCGCCCTCGGGCAGCACCAGGTCGCCGAAGGGCGTGGAGACCTCCAGGACGTCGCCGGCGGCGGCGTGGGCGTGGAGCTCGTTAGAGACCTCGCCGGCCGGGTCGCCGTCGACCCGCTTCACCGTGATGCGCCACGCCGGACGGCCCGGCGCGGAGGAGAGGCTGTACTGGCGGATCTGGTGGGCGCCGTCCGGCAGCGTCACGCGGACGCTCACGTACTGGCCGGGCCGGAAGCCGGGCAGCGGGGAGCCGTCCGGGTCGGTGAGCACGAGGGAGACGGTGTCCGGGGTCTCCTCGCGCCGCTCGGCGATCCGCACCGGGCGCCAGACCCGGCCGTCCTCGACGCCCGCCTCCTGGTAGAGGCGGCTCTCCAGGGCGATGAGCGCGTTCGCCATCAGCCAGTAGACCTCGTCCCACGCCTGGGCGACCTCGGGGGTGACGGCCTCGCCGAGCACCTCGACGATCGCGGCGAAGAGGTGCTCGTGCACGATCTTGTACTGGTCCGCGGTGACGCCGAGCGAGGCGTGCTTGTGCGCGATGCGGGAGAGCAGCGTGTCGGGGCGGGTGTCGGGGTGCTCCAGGAGGGCCACGGCGAAGGCGGCTATGGACCCGGCGAGCGCCTTGCGCTGGTCGCCGCTGGCCTGGTTGCCCCGGTTGAAGAGGTCGCGCAGCAGCTCGGGGTGGGCGGCGAAGAGCCGCCCGTAGAAGCGCTCGGTGATCTCGTCGAGTGCTCCGCCGACGGCGGGCAGCGTGGCGCGGACGACGGGTACGGCCTGCTCGGACAGCATCGGAACTCTCAATCTGGTAGATGATCTGCGTATTTAAATCGATGCGGAGTCCCGGGCGGCACGAGCCCCCCGGGGTGGCGGGGGGCGGGTGACGAAAGCGGGGCCGGGGGGTGGGAGAGCACCACCGGGCCGGTGGGCGCTAGCACGAGATCGG
>NZ_JBHYKM010000183.1:0-10664 GCF_042741435.1 Streptomyces sp. NPDC058955
GCACCTCCCGTCGTACGGGATCCGGCGGCGCGGCCAGGACGGGCGAGGCGGCCGCCAAGGCCGGCGGCCGCGGCGGCGAGCGGCGCCCCCGCCGGCGTACCTCCGCCCAGGGCGGTACGTCGGAGCGCTGACGGCCGACCGGGGCGGTCCGCTCCGAAGGATGCGAGGAGGCGGTACGGCCCCGGGCGGGCCGTGCCGCCTCCGTCGTCGGCGTCCGCGGTGTCGGCCGTGGCGTCAGTCGAGGAAGTCGGCGACGAGGTCGGCGAACGCCTCCGGCGTCAGGACCTCCACGCCCAGCTTCTCGGCGGCGACCGCCTTCGAGCTGGGCTTGCCGGTGGCCGAGGGCGCGGAGACCAGGTAGCTCGTCCTGGCGTTGACGCCGCTGCCCGCCCGGCCTCCGGCCCGCTCGATGAGTTCGTTCATCTGCGAGCGTCCGTACCCGTCGAGCCGGCCCGTCATCTTCCCGGTGACCACCACGGTCCTGCCGGTCAGCGGACCCTCGGCGGGCGCGGAGCCGTCGGCGGCGGGCCCGCCGGACGGGCCGGCCGGCGCGGGCTCGGTCATGTTGACGCCGGCCGCGATCAGCTTGTCCACGACGGGCGCGAGGGCGGCGAGCTCGGCGACGACCACCGGCGCCTTCTCCGGGCCGATGCCCTCGACGGCCAGCAGGTCCTCCGCGCTCGCCGCGCGGATCGCCTCCATGGTGCCGAAGTGGGCCGCGAGCCGCCGGGACATGCGGCGGCCGGTGCCCCGGATGCCGAGGGCGCAGAAGACCCGGCTCAGCGGGCGGCTGCGGGCCAGCTCGAACTGCTCGGCGAGCTTCGCGCCGCGCCGGGCGCTGCCCGCGGCGACCGTCAGCTGCTCCTCGGTCAGCGTGAACAGGTCGGCCACGTCCGTGACCAGGCCGGCGTCGATCAGCGCCTTGACGTACGTCCTGCCGAGGCCGTCGATGTCGAGGACGTCGCGCCCGGCGGCGTACTCGATCAGCGGGGCGAGCGCGCAGCCCGCGCCCTTCGCGCACCGCCAGCGCTCCTGGCTCTTGTCGATGTCGCCGCCGCAGTTCGGGCAGGCGGCCGGCAGCGGGACCGGCACGGCGTCCGCGGGGCGGAGCTCGACGACCGGCGCCTGGACGCGCGGGATGATGTCGCCGGCCTTGTAGACGGTCACCGTGTCGCCGAGGTGGAGGTCGCGGCGGGCGATGTCGGCCGGGTTGTGCAGGGTGGCGCGGGAGACCGTGGAGCCGTCGATCTCGACCGCGTCGAGGACGGCGGTCGGCGCGAGCACGCCCGTGCGGCCCACTTCCCACACGACGTCCCGCAGCACGGTCTGCCGCTCCACGGCCGACAGCTTGTAGGCGATGGCCCAGTAGGGGAAGCGGCTCCCGAGCCCGGCCTCGGCCTGCTCGGCGGCGCTGTTCGCCTTGACGACCACGCCGTCGATGCCGAACGGCAGCCCGGCGCGCAGCGCGCCGATCGCGTCCACGCGGGCCTGCGCCTCCGCGATGGTGTCCACCACGTGCAGTCCGGCCGGCGTGTCGGCCGTCGTCCTGACCCCCGCCGCCGCGACCGCCGCGAGCACCTCGGCGTGCGTGGCCCCCGCCGGCGGAAACGATCCGCCGTCCAGGTCGACGGCGCCGTACGCCCAGAACGTCATCTCCAGCCGGTACGGCCGGTCCTTCGCCCGCAGCGTGCCCGCGACCGCGTTCCTCGGGTTCGCGAACGGCGCCCCGCCGTGGGCGGCGCGCACCTCCTGCGCCGTCTCGAACTGCTCGTGCGTGAACAGCACTTCGCCGCGCACCTCGAAGGTCACCGGCTCCGGCAGCCGCTCGGGCAGCCCGACGACCGAACCCACCACGTGGCTGACGTCCTCGCCGTGCGTGCCGTCGCCCCGCGTGATCACCTGGACGAGCCGCCCCTCCCGGTACCGCGCGGCCACGGCCGCCCCGTCCAGCTTCGGCTCCACCGTGAACCCGCCCTCGACCGCCCGGCCGAGCCGCCGCTGCAGCGAGGCGTCCCAGGCGACCAGCTGCTCGGGCCCGAAGACGTTGTCGAGGCTGAGCAGGCGCGTGGTGTGCGCGACGTCGCCCTCCGGCGCGGCCCCGTCGGCCACCAGACCCGTCGGCGACTCGGCGCCGCCGTCCGGGTGCGCCTCCTCCCACGCCAGCACGGCCAGGCGCAGCGCGTCGTACGACGCGTCGTCCAACGGGCTGTTCTCGCCCGCGTAGTAGGCGCGGGACGCGGCGCGCAACCGGTCGAGCGCGTCCCCGTACGCGGCGGGGCTGGACAGGACGAAGTACGCCTCAGCGGCGGGAGAAGCGGTCATGGATCCATCTTCGCGCGAGGGTCTGACAATGCCCGTCCGACGGGCGCGCGCCGCTCTCCCGCGCGGTCGGTCAGCCCGTGAACATCGGGCCCAGCGCGGCCAGGAGGCGGGCGGTCAGCTCCTCGCGGACGGACCGGCCGGCGGCCGCCCCGGGCCGTTCGTCGGGGAAGGCCGACCAGTCGACGTCGCGGGCGGCCGCCTCGAACAGGGCGAGGGAGAGCGGCTCGTCGCGCCCGGCCGGCCACTCGTCGGCCTCCCTCAGGACGGTCTCCAGGAGCGGCAGGGGCAGGGCGCAGCTCTCGGCCAGGAGGACGGCGTCGTAGAGGTCCTTGGCCTGGGGGTACATGTCGCAGCTCAGCCAGAGGAGTTTCCAGGCCAGGGAGAGCTCCCGGTCGGCCGCCCGCACCCGGACGCCGGCGACCTCGGTGGTGCGGGGCGGGGTGGGCAGGCGTTCGTGGAAGACGAAGTCGAGCTGGACCTGGCCGCCGGGCAGTCCGGGGGCGGACCAGGGGAGCACCAGGCGGTGGCCGGGGACGCGTTCGTACGTCCAGATGTACTCGGTCACGGCGCCGGCGTCGTCGATCGTGAGGTCCAGGTCGAGGGCGCGGGCGAGCCGGTCGGCCGCCGCGGCGATGCCGTCGAGCATGGCGCGGGTGCGGGGCTCCTCGATGCGCCAGGTCTCGGGGACCACCACGAAGTCGATGTCCTTGGGCGGGCGCGCGGCCCCGCCGAACCACGCGGACATCAGCATGCTGCCGCGCAGCACGAGCGAGTCCGCCCACGCGGAGCCGGCCACCGCCGCGAGCACCAGGTCGAGCGCGGAGCGCCGCGCCTCCTGCCAGCGGGCGCGCAGCTCCGGGTCCGTGACGACGTCGTCCGTGGGGCGGAAGGCGTCGGCGAAGTGCTTGAGCGCGGGGTCGAAGACGCGGTGCCGGACGGCGGCGTCGCCGATGCCGGCGGTCAGCGTCCTCGGGGGGCCGAGGGAGCGCCGCCGGTGCTCGCCGCGGGGTTCGCCGCTCGTGCCGGGGCCGTCCGGGATCGGGTCCGTCCACGTCGCTCCGGTCATGCCGTCTCCTCGGGGGGGCGCGGGCCCTCGGGGGCCCCGTACGGGTGTGCGGTGGCCGGTTCGAGCCAGCCGTCGTCCATGGACAGGTCGCTGTCGGAGAGGACCAGTTCGCGCTCCTCGCCGATCACCTCGTGACCGGCCGCGGTCAGGACGGCGAGCAGGTCGTCGCAGGCCCGGAGCGCGGCCGGGGCCGGGCCGGGGTGCCGCTGGGTGACGAACCGCTCGTGCCGGCCCCCGGGTCCGGGGAGGGCGCGGCGGGCGTTCCACGAGACGTGCGCGCCGTGCGGCGCGACGAGGGCTTCGAGCGCGGCGCGGTCGTAGGCGGCCGGCAGCGCCAGTCTGAGGTGGTGCTCGTGGTAACCGCCGCCCGGCCCCGGCGGCTCCTCGCTCCACGGCACGGTCTCCACCTTGACCCGCACCGGCGCGAACCCGGCCGCCCGCAGCGCGTCCACGAGCGCCGGGTGGCCGGTGCGGTCGGGGAGCGTCAGCATCGGCTGCACGGGGGTCCGGCCGCGGGCCAGCACGATGGTGGTGAGCTTCAGCCCCCTGCGCCCCGCCCACGCCTCCAGCCGCGCGCTCTCCGCCTCGCTGCCGCACCGTACGGTGACGTGCGTCTCGTACGCCCCCGGCGCGTCGGCCGTCCCTCCGGCCCCGTTCCTCGCGTGCACGTGCGAACCCCTCTCCTGGACGGGCGAGTGTGCCAGACGGGCCGGAACCCGCTCATCCCGATATCCGCGTCGCCCCGGCCGCGCGGTGCTTCCGCCCATGCGGCAGGATGCGGGGCGGGAGGGGATTTGAATGTGTTCAGAAATCTGGCCGGAGCGTGAGGGGCGGCGGCACGCGCGCGTGGAGGCGCGGTACGACGACCTCCTCGCGATCTCCACGGCGGTGCTGCTCGTCGAAGCCGTGATCGGCGGCATCGCGTACTTCGTGTGGCAGGAGACCCTGGAGACCCCGGTACGCGCGTACAGCGCGATCGGGCTGATGCTCGCGGCGGTGGCGGCGCCGTTCGTCCTGGCGCCGGCGGCGGTCGCCCTCGTGGCGCTGTCGGGGGTGCTGGTCCTGCCGTCGATGGTCGGGGCCGCGTGGTGCGGGCGGCGGTTCTCGGGCCGCGAGGTGTGGTGGTGGGTCCCCCTGACGGCGGGCGCGGTGGCGGTCCCGGTCGTCGTGGCCGGAGCCTCGGGGTGGGCGGTCGGGCCGTGGACGGCCCTGGCCGGATGGGGAGCGGTGACGGTGGCCCTCACCGTGCCCGCCCTCGTCACCCGGAGGATGCTGCTGCCCGATCGGCCGGCGCTGTCGGCGCGCGCGATGCTCGGACGGGTCGCGCTGGGCGGGACGCTCGCCGTCGTCACCGCCTGGGCCGCCGCCGGAGCCGCCCTGCACGCCGGGATCGGCTACGAACCGCCGGAGGTGAGCGCCGAACTCCTCACCGGTGTCTGGTCCGAAGGCGAGGGCGGCGGCCTCACCCTCGCGGCCGACGGGAGCGCCACGGCCGACCGCGTCGAGACCTTCGGCGACGAGACCGTCACCGGCCGGTGCAGCGGCACCGGCACCTGGACGTACGCCCCGGGCGACGGCCCCTGGGCGCAGGAGGTCGTCGTCGCGGTCGAGGGGTGCGAGCTGTCGCCGTGGAGGGTGTACGGCACGCCGGACCACCCGAAGCTCTTCGTCCACGTCGGCGACCCGGACGCGGGGGAGATCCACGTCCTGCGCAGGGGTGGTCGGGGATGACGCGTGGGCGGTCCCGGCGCCGGTCGTACGATCCCGGAGTGCATCCCACGGTGAAACCGCAGCCCCGCCGGCGCCCCCGGACCTCCCCGCCGGTTCCGGTGAGTCCCGAGGAGGCGCTGGCTTCGGCCGGGGCGCCCGAGGGGCCTCCGGCCGGGTGGCGTGCGTGGCCCGGCGCGGTGCTGGTGCCGTCGGTGCTCGTGGCGTTGGCGCGGGCGGAGGTGGTTCGGGACCCGGCCGTGCTGCGGCGGGAGGAGCGCGGGGAGGAGCTGTACCAGGCCGTCCGGGGCGTACGGGTCGAGGACTGCGCCCATGTGGCCCCGCTGGTCCGGGAGTTGGCCGGCTCCGGGGACGCCGTGCTGGAGGGGGAGGCGGTGCGGCTGGCCGGGGAGGGGCTGCGGGCGCGGGTGCTCGATGCCGGCTTCGCGCGGGACACGTTGACGGGGTTGCTCGCGTCGGCCTCCGGGGCGGTCGTCGGCGCGGCGCTGGCCGCGCTCGCCGAACCCTGGGCCGTCGTCCCGCCGCTGCCGCCCGAGCGGTTCGCCGGGCTGTTCGGTCCGGCGACCGCCGACGCCGCGCTGACCGCCGCCGTCGCCCACGGGCACGGGGAGTCGCTGTGGCGGGCGGCCGTGGATCCGGGGCAGCCGCCCCGGGTACGGAGGCGGGCCCTGGCCCTGTACGGGGAGACGGCGCGACGCGGCGACGTGCCGGCCGTGCTGCGGCTCGCCGGGGAGGATCCGCTGCTGCTCGCCGGGCCCGCGGTGGAGTGTCTGCGCGCGATGCACCGGCGCGGCCACTTCGTCACCGGTCCGGACGTCCCCGCCGTGCTCGGCCTCGCGCTCGCCGACCACACCGTCCCGGCCCGCACCGTGGCGACCGTCCTCTTCACCGCCCGGCACGACGTGCTGCGGCTGTCGGCCGACGGCGCGCCCGACGACCCCACGTGGCCCCGACGGCTGGACCTGCTCGTCGCGCTGGACGAGCAGGGCGTCGGCGGCCTGCCGGTGGCGGCGGAGATCGCCCGCCTCCTGCCGCTCGCGTCCGCACCGGCGCCGTTCCTGCGCGCCCTCCGCGCGCTCCGCGACCCGGGCACCGAGGACGCGGTCCTCGCCGCCCTCCCGCACGCGCCCGCCGCCGCGCTCGACGCGCTGGAGGCCGTCGGCGGTGAGCGGACGGTACGGGTGCTGGGTGCGGCCCTCGGCCTCGACGCCTGCGCGCCGGCCGACGGCGACCGTCTCGCCGCGCACGCCGTGCCCGAACCGGGGCGCGTCGAGCGGGCGTTGCGGGCCCACCGCGGGCGGGCCCTGGAGCTGGTCTGGCTGCTGGCCACGGATCCCGGGGTCCGGCGGGAACTCCTCGTCCGGATGGACGCGGCCGCGCTGCCCACCCGGGTGGCCGCCGACCTCGGCGGGCCGGACGAACGCGAACTCGCCCTCCTCGCCGCCCACGTGGACCCCGGACGGCCCGTCGCCGCCCTGACCCGGCTCGCCGAGCACGCCGGCCCCGGACTCCTGCCCGTCCTCGCCGATCTGCTGCTGCGGATCGCCGGCGAGGCCGCCTCGGCGTGGGAGCCGGACGGCGCGGAGCCCGTACCGGACGAGGAGCCGAGGGTGGCTCCGGAGGCCGTCGCCGCGCTGTGCCGGCTCGGCCGGCGGCTGCACGCGCGCGGCCGGATCCGGCCGGTGTGCCTGCTGGACGTCGGCGACGCCGAGGCCGCCGGGCACGCGCTCGTCGCCGACCTGGCCCTCGGGCTGCTCGACCGGCCCGGGCTGATGGACGGCGAACGGGCCGTCCTGCTCCGCCTGTTGCTCGACCTCCCCGACGCACCGCACCGGACGATCCGGCGCCGGGTGCACCCCCTCCTGCGCCACCCCGACCGGCACGTGCGCAAGCACGTCGTCGCCCTCCTCGCCCGCGCCCCCGGCGGCGACGGCGTCGAAGCCGTGTCGGCGACGCTGCTCGCGCTGACCGGACCGGACCGGGACCCGCAGACCGTACGCCGGACGCTCGGCGCCCTCGGCGACGCCGGGGCCCGCTGGGCCTCGGACGCGATCGCCGCCTGTCTCGACCACCCCCAGATGAACGTCCGCAAGACGGCGGCCCGCGCCCTCGCCACCGCCGGCACCGCCCGGGCCGTACCCCGCCTCCTCGACCGCCTCGGCCGCGACGACAACCCCGGCCTGCGCGACCTCCTCCTCGACGCCCTCCGCGCCCTCCTCGGCGACACCTTCCCCGCCACCGTCACCGCCGCGGCGGACCACGCGGCGGACGCCCGCGTCCGCGACCGGCTCCTCGCCGCGCTCGCCGGGGACCCGGCGCCCGACCCGGACGAGACCGACATCGCGCGCCTGGCGGAGGACGGCTGGGACCCGGACGCCGCCCTGCGCCTCGCCGAACGTCAGGCGCCCGCCGCCCGGCTCCGCCCGACCCGCGCGTACCTCGCCGACTGGCTCGCACTCGCCGCCACATCGGAACGGGCGCGGCGCGCGGTCCTCGGCGTGCTGCCGTACGGGGTCTGCCCCGGGCCCCGTACGGCACAGGAACGCGGAGTGCTCGCCCGGCACGCCACGGTGCTCCTCGACGGCCTCGCCGAGGCGGAGGGCAAGGCGCGGGACGGGATCCTCTCGCTCCTGGAGGACGCCGCGGACCGCCCGTCCGTCGGTGCCCAAGTCATCGAAGCCGTACGGGCGTTGGCGGCGCAAGGTTTCGGTAGGCGGTCCACCCTGCCGCTGCTCCGGCGGGCCGGCGCCGTCGTCGTCCGCGCCGACCTCGACCGTGAACTCGCCGCCGCCGCCAAGGCGTCCGCCCCGGCGGCGGCCGAGGCGGCGGTGCTACGCGAGGCGTTCGGGATCGGCCGCCCCGACACCCGGCCGCCCTGGTACGCCGAACTCGCCTCCGCCGCGAGGAGTGTGCGGGAGCTGGCCGCGTACCGGGAACGGGGAGCGGCCGTCGGTTCGCGCGACCTGCTCGCCGCGCTCGCCGACCTCCACGCCGACGCCGCACCGGACGTACGGGGCGCGCTCCTCGACTGGATGACGGAGCTTCAGCCGCTGGGGGTCCCGCCGTGGACCCTTGCGGAGGAGGCCCGCGCGGCGGACTCCGCGCCGCGCGTCGTCCGCCCAGCGGACCTGGACCAGCCCCGTTCCGCCGCGCAGCGGGAGCGGCTGCTGCGCCTGCTCGACTCCGACGTCCGACAGCGGCGGAACACGGCCGCGCACACGCTCCTCGCCTGGCCCGAACCGGAGGCCCGCGCCGCCGCCCTCGACGCCCATCTGCGCGGCCGGACCGACGAGCCGGGCGACCCGGCCCCGCGGACCGCGCTGGGCCGGGCCCTGACGGAAGCCGATCCCGAGGTGCTGCTCGGCGCCGGAGTCCGCCCCGACCGGGTGGCCCGGATCGCCGCCACGACCCTCGGCGCACCCGAACTCGTGCCCCTCCTCCCCGTCCTCCTCGCCCTGTGGGAGCACGGGCCGGACGGCGACACGCGGGCCGACGCGTTCGGCGCGCTGCGGCGGGTGCCCGCCGACGCGCTGGCGGCGCACCTGGAGCCCCGGCTCGCGGCAGGGGCGACGGGACTGCTGGACCTGGTCGCCGGCCGCCGCCTGCTCCGCACGCCCGTCCTGGACCGGCTGGCGGCCCGGCACCCCGAGGCGGGGCTCGACCTCGTCGACGGCCCGCTGCACGGCCCGGAGGCCGCCGAGCGGCAGGCGGCCGCGCTCCGCACGCTGCGGGAGCGGGCGCCCGTCCCCGAACCCCGGCGGTCCTCCGGTCCCTCGGACGACGAGCTGGTCGCCCTGCTGCGGTCGCCCGAACCGCCGCGGATCCGCCGCACCCTGGCCCTCCTCACCGAGCGCTCCGCCACCCTCGGCCCGGACCGTCTCGAAGCGGCGCTGCGGGAACTGCTGGCCCACCCCGAGACCGGCGTACGCCTCCACGCGCACCGGACCTCGCGGGCGCTGCTCGACCGGGACACCCACCTGCGGCTGACCGAGGTCCTGCTCGGCGACCCGCAGCCGGACGTGGTGCGCACCGCGATCCAGGTGCTGTCGCAGGCGCGCTGGCGGCCTGCGGTCCCCGTCTTTGTCGCCCTCATCGACCACGGCCGGACCACCGTCCGGCGGGCGGCCGAGGAGGCCGTGCTGCGCGCCGGACCGGAGGCCGTCCCCGTACTCCGCAAGGCGGCTTCGCACGCCCGCCCGGACCGGCGGGCCGGCTACGAGAGCCTGCTCGCGCGCATCCGAGAGACGGAAGGGCAGGGGTGAGGAGGACGACAGGCGGCGGAACGCGGCGGGGGCGGCGCACGCCGACGGGTGTCGGGTACGCCGCCCTGGTGGCGGGTGGCCCCGTGGGGGCCGTGCGGGTTACGCGGGGTCGCGGTTGAAGACGGACTTCGACCAGAGGTAGCCGAGGGCCGTGAGACCGACGCACCAGGCGATCGCGATCCAGCCGCTGTTGCCGATCTCGGTGCCGAGGAGGAGGCCGCGGAGGGTCTCGATGGCCGGGGTGAAGGGCTGGTACTCGGCGATCGGCTGGAACCAGCCGGGCATCGAGTCGATCGGGACGAACGCGCTGGAGATCAGGGGGAGGACGACCAGCGGGAGGGCGTTGTTGGACGCGGCCTCCGCGTTCGGGCTGACCAGGCCCATGCCGACGGCGATCCAGGTGAGCGCGAAGGCGATCAGGGCCGTGAGGCCGAAGGCGGCGAGCCATTCGAGCGGGGTCGCGTCCGTGGCGCGGAAGCCGACGGCGACGGCGACGGCGCCGACGAGGACCACGCTCATGACGCACTGGAGCACACTGCCGACGACGTGTCCGACGAGGATCGACGGGCGGTGGATGGCCATGGTGCGGAAGCGGGCGATGATGCCCTCGGTCATGTCGTTGGAGACGGATACCGCCGTCCCGACCACGGTGCCGCCGACGGTCATCATCAGGATGCCGGGCACCACGTAGGCGATGTACGCGGCGCGGTCCGCGCCGCCGCCCATGCCGGCGCTCATCACGTCGCCGAAGACGTAGACGAAGAGCAGCAGCATCATCACGGGCGTGAGCAGCAGGTTCAGCGTGAGGGAGGGGTACCGCCGGGCGTGCAGGAGGTTCCGGCGGAGCATCGTGGACGAGTCGCGGGCGGCGAGGGAGAGGGCGCTCATCGGGCGGACTCCTGCTTCTGGTCGGTCTGGTCGGTCTGGTGGGGGACGGTGCTGGCGGTGAGGGCGAAGAAGACGTCGTCGAGGTCGGGCGTGTGGACGGTGAGTTCGTCCGCCTCGACGCCGGTGGAGTCCAGCCAGTCGAGGATGGCCCGCAGCTCGCGCTGACTGCCGCCGCTGGGGATCTGGAGCGCCAGGGACTCGTCGTCGCGCTGGGCGACCTGGAGGGTCGTGGCGGCGGCCCGGTAGGCGTCGGGGTCGGTGAAGCGGAGGCGGATGTGGCCGCCGGGGATCTGGCGCTTGAGCTGGTCGGCGGTGCCTTCGGCGACGATGCGGCCTCCGTTGAGGACGGCGATGCGGTCGGCGAGTTCGTCGGCTTCTTCGAGGTACTGGGTGGTGAG
>NZ_JBHYKM010000184.1:0-10615 GCF_042741435.1 Streptomyces sp. NPDC058955
GTCCCCCTCGTGCGGGAGGGGGACCGCGCCGCCGCCGTTCGTCCTGGTGGTCACCACACCACGGGCAGTTCCTTCACCCCGCGCATCACCCGGTTGCTCTGCCAGACGACCTCGTCCACGGGCACGGCCAGGCGCAGTCCGGGGAGCCTGCGCACCAGCGTGGCGAGGGCGGTGCGCAGTTCGAGACGGGCGAGCGGGGCGGCCGGGCAGTGGTGGGCGCCGTGGCCGAAGGCGAGGTGGGGGTTGGGGGCGCGGGTGAAGTCGATCTCCTCGGGCCGTTCGAAGACGGTCTCGTCCCGGTTGGCGGAGTCGTTCTGGGCGACGACGGCCTCGCCGGCGCGGATCACCGTGCCGCCGATCTCGACGTCCTCGACGGCGATCCGGGAGAAGGGGGCGACGCTGGTCGCGAGCGGGGTGACGCGGAGCAGTTCCTCGACGGCGCCCGGCACGAGGTCCGGGTCGGCGACGAGACGGTCCCAGAGGGCGGGCCGTGACAGCAGCGCGTAGAGGAAGTTGCCGGTCTGGTTGGCGGTGGTCTCGTGGCCGGCGGTGAGCAGGTCCACGGCGAAGATGGCGAGTTCGGCCTCGGTGAGCCGGTCGCGTCCCTCGCGGGCGGTGGCCAGCCGGCTGATCAGGTCGTCGCCGGGGGCGGCGACACGACGGGCTATCAGGTCCCGCAGGTAGGCGTCGAGTCCGGCCCGGGCGGCCTGGATCTCGGTGGGTTCGGCGACGGTGAGGGCCATCATCGTGTCGGTCCAGGCCCGGAAGGCGGCCCGGTCCTCCTCGGGGACGCCGAAGGTCTCGCAGATCACCGTGATGCCCATGGGCCAGGCGAGGCCGCCCGCGAGGTCGGCGGGGGGCCCGGTCTCCTCCAGCCGGTCGACGAGTCCGTCGACGACGGACTGCACCCGGGGGCGTGCCGCCTCGACCTGACGGACGCTGAACGCCTTGGCGGCGAGCCGGCGCAGCCGGGTGTGCTCCGGGGGGTCCATGCTGAGCAGCGATTCGGGGTGCTGGATGAGCGGGCTGGAGCGGGGCACGTCCTTGCCGACGGTGGCGGCGCGGCTGAGCCGCGGGTCGGCGAGGGCGGCGCGGACGTCGTCGTAGCGGGTCACGAGCCAGGCGTCGCCGCCGTGCGGCATGGTGACGCGGCTGACGGGCTCCTCCTTCCTCAGCCGGGCGTAGACCGGGTCGAGGTCGAGGCGCCGGGAGGTGAATCCGGAGGCGAGGTAGGGGCAGGACGGCGCCTGCGCAAGGGAGTCGGAGGAATGCATGGGAACGTCTCCGTCGCTGCGATGGGGCGGGCGGTGGCCTTTCGACTCTAGGCGGGATCGCGCCGACCGATCGTCAGGGGAAGTGCGGGTTATTCACAATTCGGCGTGAAGACCGGCCGGTGAATTCAACGGCGCGGCGAAAGAATTCGGTGAGACCGGGCCGCGGGGTCTATCCGCCGCCGAGCCGGAATCCGACCCCGCGCACGGTGCGGATCCATCCGCTGTCCCCGAGCTTGCTGCGCAGGGAGCTGACGTGCGTGTCGACGGTGCGGCTGGCGCGGGCCCCGATCGCCGCACCGCGCGGGTCGCCCCATATCTCCTTCATGAGCTGGTGCCGGCTGACGACTTTCCCGGAGTTCTGCGCGAGGTAGTAGAGGAGGTCGAATTCCTTGCGGGTGAGTTCCACGAGGCGGCCGCGGACCAGTACTTCACGCGATTCCGCGTCGACCCGGAGCGCTCCGACGGACACGACGGTGAGGGAGGCGCGGGTGTTTTCGCGGGGGCGGGTGCGCCGGGTGACGGCCTCGATGCGGGCGACCAGTTCGCGGAATTCGTAGGGCTTGTCGAGGCAGTCATCGGCGCCGGCCCAGAGCCCCAGGACGCGGTCCAGTTCGGTGCCGCTGTCGGTGAACGCGATCAGCGGGACCTGGCTGACGGCACGGACGCGCCGGCAGAGTTCCAGGCCGTCCACGTCGGGCAGGTCCAGGTCGAGCAGGACGAGGTCCGCCTCCTGGTGCAGGGCGAGCGCCTCGGCTCCGGTGGCGGCGCAGGTGACGTCGTGACCGAGCCGTTCCAGCCTCGCGGCCGGCGACCCGGAGCCGTCCGCCGGGTTCCCCACGACGAGGACGTGCACGCTGCCTCCTTGCCCGGGCGCGCGCGGCGCGCCGTCCGGGGACGTCGCACGCACCGCACCACCCTCCCAACTGCCTTGATCTGAACGATGATTACGTAGATCCGGCGCCGTGCGGAGGCGCGGGCACCGCCTTAAAGCAGCGTTTACCCGCGTTCACAAACGGGTTCAGGCCACGGGGCCGTACGCCGCCAGGAAGGTGCGGACGGCGGATCGGCCGACGGTACGGAGTTCGACCTCGGGCACCCGGCGGGTGCCCAGGTGCGAGCGGGCCTCCATGGGGCCGGTCAGCAGCGCGAGGAACTGCTCCGCCGCCTCCGCCGGGTCGCACGGGCGCAGGTGTCCGGCGAGGGAGAGGCGGGCGAGCCGGTCGGCGAGGGATTCCTTGAGCCGGTTCGCGCCCCGGCCCCAGACGACCTCCAGCAGGTCGGGGAAGCGGGCGACCTCGGCGTACAGCAGGCGGCGCAGCGACCAGGAGCGCTCGTCGCAACATCGCAGGAGGAGCTGGTGGACGACGCCCTCCAGGGTCGCGCGCAACTCGTCGGCCCCGGAAGGGGTGTCCGCCCCGGCCGTCAGCTGCTCGACGACGGCGAGGTTCTCGGCCATCACCGTCTCGGCGGCCGCCTCCAGGGCGCTGCGGAAGACGTTCTCCTTGTCGCCGAGGTGGTTGTAGACGGTGTGCTTGGCGACGCCCGCCACTTCGGCGATCTCCTCCATGCAGGCGCGCGCGTAGCCGCGGTGGGCGAACACCGTGAACGCGGCGCCGAGGATCGCCTCGCGCTTGTCGATACGGCCGCGGGACGCGCCCCGCCGGGCCGGCGCCGCCGCCTTCGCGGACGCCGTCTCCTTCGTCGCTGCACTGGTTCCGGTCACCGCGCCATCGTACCGCCCCGACCCAACTACTGCACCAGTCAGTGCATTTCATCGACCCTGCGGTTGCAGCAGCACCGACGAGCCCCATAAAGTGCACCAGCCAGTGCAGTTTGCTGGGACGGGTCGGCGACGCCCCCGGGCCGGCCGGCCCGCCCTCCGCCCGCCCTCCGCCCGGCTCGCGCCCGACACCGCCCGGCACTTCGCCCGACCTTCGGAAGAGAGAGTCATGGCACACACATCCGACGGACGCCTGGATCCCGCCCTCCGGCGGCTGATCGGCGTCATCCTGCTCGGCGGGATCATGGGGATCCTCGACAGCTCGATGATCGCCGCCGCGGCCGACACCCTGGCCCGGGACCTCGACACCTCACTGGCCACCGTCAGCTGGGTCTCCACCAGCTATCTGCTGGCCCTCACCGTCTCCATCCCCGTCACCACCTGGGCCGTCGACCGCTTCGGCGGGCGGCGGCTGTGGCTGCTCGGCCTCGTCGTCTTCCTCGCCGGCTCGATCGGCTCGGGACTCGCCTGGGACGCGCCGAGCCTGATCGGCTTCCGTGTCCTCCAGGGCCTGGGTGCCGGGCTGCTGGACCCGCTGATGCTGACCCTGCTGGCCCGCGCCTCGGGTCCGGAGCGGGCGGGCCGCGTCATGGGACTGATGGGCGTGGTCGGCTCCAGCGGACCGGTGCTCGGACCCGTGGTCGGGGGCGTCATCCTGCAGGGTCTGTCCTGGCGCTGGATGTTCCTGGTCAACATCCCGATCGGGATCGTCGCCCTCGTCCTCGCCCTGCGGACCGTCCCCAAGGACGCGCCGGAGGCGGGAACCCCGGCCGCGCGCCTCGACGTCACCGGCATCGCCCTCATCGGGCCCGGCGTCGCCGCCGGCGTGCTCGCCCTGTCCCAGGCCGCCGAGCGCGCCGCCTTCGCCACGTGGCAGGTCCTCCTCCCGCTCGCCGCGGCCGTCCTGCTGCTCGCCGGCTACGCGGTCCACGCGCTCGGCTCGCGCACCACCGCACCCCTCATCGACCTGCGCCTCTTCACCCGGCGCAGCTTCTCCGCCAGCGTCACGGTCGGCGCGCTGGTCGGACTCGCCACGTTCGCCGCGCTCTTCGCGCTGCCGCTGTACTACCAGCAGGCCCGCGGGCACGGCGCGTTCGCGTCCGCCCTGCTGCTCGCGCCGCTGGGCGTCGGCTCCGCCGTCTCGATGCCGCTCACCGGGCGCCTCTCCGACCGGCTCGGCTCCCGGCCCCTCGCGCTGGGCGGCAGCGTGGTGGCCCTGCTGAGCGCCCTCGCGTTCACCCGCGCCGGTGCGCAGACGCCCGAAGTCCTCACGGCGCTCGCGGCCTTCACGCTCGGGCTCGGCCTCGGCGCGGTCGGCGCCCCGACGATCGCCTCGCTCTACCGGACCCTGCCGTCCGCGCTGGTCCCGCAGGGCAGCTCGGTCCTCTACATGCTCAACCAGCTCGGTGCCTCGGTCGGCATCGCCACGGTGGCCCTCGTCGTGCAGACCGTCGGCGACGGCGACGCCGCCCGCGGCTTCCGCGGGGCCGCCTGGACGGTGGCGATCGCCCTCGTGGTGACCCTGGCCGCCGCCACCCAGCTCCCCGGGCGCCCGCGGGCCGACCACGCACCCGTCGAGCCCTCCTCCGGCGCCCCCGCCGAGGACGGGACGCCCTCCACCGCCCCCGCCGTCGCGGCCCAGGGAGACCAGAAGTGAGCACCCTCGTCATCGCCGGCGGCACGGACGGCATCGGCAAGGCGCTCGCCGAACGCCACCTCGACCGGGGCGACACCGTCGTGGTGATCGGCCGGGACGCCGCCAAGGGCCGTGCCTTCCTGGAGCGGGCCGGGGCCCGCGGAGCCGCCGGGCGGGCGCGTTTCGTGACCGCCGACCTCGGGCTGATCGCGGACACCGAGGCCGCGATCGACGAGATCACCGCCCAGGTGCCCGTGGTCGACGGCCTGGTCCTGTGCGCCCGCCACTACCGCTTCCGCCGCACCGAGACCCGCGAGGGGTACGAGGAGAACTTCGCCCTCTTCTACCTCAGCCGCTACCTCCTCTCCCACCGCCTGGCCCCCGTCCTCAGCAGGGCGGCCCGTCCCGTCGTCGTGAACGTCGCCGGACCGGGCGCCCCCCTCGACGTGGTGCGCTGGCACGACCTCCAGTTCCGGCACGGCTACCACGGCGGCGCCGCGCTCGGCCACGGCGGCAAGCTCAACGACCTCCTCGGCGTCGCCTTCGCCGACCGCCACGCCACCTCGGGCATCCGGTACGTCCTCGTCCATCCCGGGGTCACCGCGACCGGCTTCTCCGGCGAGTACGACGCCGAGACGCTCCGGCACATCCGGTCGATGCAGCGGCGGGCGAAGCCCGTCTCGGCGGCCCTGCCGCCGATCGTCGCCGCCCTCGACGACCCGCCCGCCGCGACGCTCTCCGCCTTCGTCGAGGGCCGCCCGCTCCGGGTGGACACCCACGACTTCGACCCTGCCGCCGCCCGCCGGCTGGAGGAGCTCACCGAGCGTCTGCTGCGCGACGGCCGACGGCCCCGGGAATCCGGGGAGGGACCTGTCGAAGACCTGACGAAGACCTGACACGCCGACTCTTGGGCGGCCCGGCCGGGACACGGAGACTTGATCCATCCCCCTTCCCCGCCGAGCGCCCAGGAGGCCGCCGTGCCGCATCCGCCGTCCCCCGCCACCGTCCGACCGGTCCTCGACAGCCCGGACAGCGCCGTCGCGCTCGTCACCACCCTGCCGGTCGACACGCCCGCCGACCAGCGGCAGGTCGCCGAGGCCGTGGCGGGCCGCGGATCCGAACCGGGCAGCTGGCCGGACGGCCTGGTCTCGTTCAGCGTCTACGCCGACAGCGCCGGCGCCACCGTGCTCGTCCACACCCAGTGGGCGTCGGAGCCGGACCTCGCCGAGGCCCGGAAGGAGGCCGCCTGGCCGCCCGGACTCGACGCCCTCCCCGGCGCCGGCACCCCCACGGCCACGCCGTTCCACCACTACCGCACGGTCCGGGGCACCGCCCCGGCCGGCCCCGCCGCCCTCCCGGAGTCCTTCCCCGTCGCGTTCTTCGACACGGCGGACCGGGCGGCGGCCGAGGAGTGGCTCGACGGCCTCCTGGCCTCGGAGGAGCGCACGGAAGGGGCGGACCGCGCCTACCCCGGCGCGCTCGCCGCCCACCTCCACATCAGCGTCGACGGCACGAAGGTGCTCAGCTTCTCCGAATGGCTCACGGAGGAGCAGGCGGTGGCCCACATCGAGGCCGTCTGGGCCCCGGTGCTGCAGGAGTTCGGCGGGACGGGCACCCTGTACCGGCATGTCGGGACGTACCTGCGGCCGTGACGCGCGCCCGTGCGAGGATCCTCGGGGAGTGGCGTACGGGAGCACCGCGAGGAGGGCAGGGGCCGGACCCTTCGGGGTGCCGGGTCCCGGAGGCGTATGACGGACGGACGGGGGCGCGCCCTGGGCGACGCCGAGGTCGTGCGGCTGGCGGAGGGCCTGCGGGCCCTGGCGTGGGTGCCGGCCGGGGACGAGGTGCCGCGGCGCGGGCTGTTCCGGCGCCGGCTGCTGGTGGTCCGGGCCGAGGGTGACGTCCTCGGGGCCGGGCTCGGGGCGGACGGCGCCGAACTGCACGGCCGGTACGGCACGGTGGAGAGCGTGGCGCTGCGGGTGGCGGAGGTCGGCGGCGACTGGGCGGCCGGCGTGGACGTGTTCGCGCGGCTGGCCGGCGCGCTGTCGGGACCGCTCGGCGCCCCGACCGACCGCAGGCCCGGAGCGGCCCCCGAGGTCCGGTGGGAGCGGCGGGACACGGCCTTCGTCCTCGGCCGGGTGTCCGGCTCGGTCCGGCTGACGCTGGCCTCCCGGGCCTGGCTGGCCGTCCAGGACGGACGCGACGCGACGGAGGAGGGCCGATGACCGGCTGGGACGGTTTCCGGGAGCGGCTGGCCGAGCAGTTGGCCGCCCTGCCCGCCGGGGCGATCGTCATCGTCTCCGAGACCGGGGACGCCCTGCCGCCGAGGACGGCGAAGGGCTCCCGGTACGCCCAGTTCCGCCAGGACCCCGAGGCGCTGTACGCGGAACTCTCCGGCGACCGGCACCTCGAAGGCGCCGCGCGGGCCGGCGAGGAGGGCGGCCGGCTGCTCGTCGGGGCGGGCTGGCGCGCGCCGGACGCCGGCGACCGCGTCGGCAACTGGTGCGCCGAACTCCCCTGGCCGTCGCCGTCCGCCGACTACCGCCGGCTGGCGTCGATGGTGGTGACCGGCCTGCACACGGTCTTCCGCGTCCCCGGCCCCGCCTCCCTGGCGTACACCGCCTGGGACGCGGAGGACGGCAACAGGCCCCTGGAACTTCCCCTGTTGGGCCTGGTCCGGGAGGGCTGACCGCCTCCGACCGGCCCGGTTCGCCCGCCCCGTACGGCCGTTGCCGCCCCTGAGCGAGCGGCCGTGCGCCCTTCTGCGCCAGGCGCGCCTCCTGGTGGGACAACTTCGGCGTGCGCTCGCCGTATCCGGTGAATCCGGGGGTGGGTATGTGGGGTCGGCACGTGCGCCGGGCACGTTCCCGCCAGCGGTTCTCGCCGTTGAGAGGGATGGGCATGACGAGCCACGCCACCGAAGCCGTACTGGAAGACCTCCTCCATCGAGCGCTGCACGCCACGGGTACGGGCGGGCGCTGGACGACCGAGTCGGACGACATGTGGTGCCGGGTGGCACCCCGCTCCGGGGAGCAGCGCCCGCAGGGGTGGAAGCTGCACGTGTCGGCGACGGCCGGCTCCGCGCCGGCGGTCCTGGCGCGGTCCTTGGAGGTGCTGCTGCCGGACGCGTCGGGGTTCAAGTTCGCCCGGTCGCTGGAGCAGGTGAGCGCGCTCAACTCCCGCGCCACGCCTCGGGGAAGCTCCGGGAAGTTCGTCACCGTCTATCCGCGGTCGGACGCCGACGCGGCCCGGCTCGCCGCCGCGCTGCACCGGGCGACGGCCGGCCTGGCCGGGCCGCGGATCCTGTCCGACCAGCAGTACGCGGTGAACAGCCTCGTGCACTACCGGTACGGCGCCTTCGTCGGCCGGCGCCGGCTGTCCGGCGACGGGCTGCTGGTCTGGTACGTGGAGGACCCCGACGGGAACCCGGTGGAGGATCGGCGGACCGGCCGGTACACGCCGCCGGAGTGGGCGGTCAGCCCGTTCCCCGCGCCGGCGGTCGCCGCGCCGCGCCCCTCGGGGGCGGAGGGCCGTCCGCTGGTGCTCGGCGGCCGGTTCGCGGTGCGGGAGGCGATCCGGCACACCAACAAGGGCGGGGTCTACCGGGGCAGCGACGTCCGCTCGGGCGCGCCGGTGGTGATCAAGGAGACCCGGCCGCACGTGGAGGCGGACGCCTCGGGTTTCGACGTCCGCGACTGGCTGCGCGCCGAGGCCCGGGCGCTGGAGAAGCTGAGGGGCACGGGCCTCGCGCCGGAGCCGCTCGCGCTGTTCGAGCACGGCGGGCACCTGTTCCTGGCCCAGGAGGAGGTGCCGGGCGTGCCGCTGCGCACCTGGGTCGCCGAGCACTTCCGCGACGTCGGCGGCGAGCGGTACCGGGCCGCCGCGACCGCGCAGGTCGGACGGCTGGTCGAGCTGGTGGCGGCGGCCCACGCCCACGGGTGCGTCCTGCGGGACTTCACGCCGGGCAACGTGATGGTCCGCCCGGACGGGGAACTCCGCCTCATCGACCTGGAGCTCGCCGTCCTGGCGGAGGACGCGCCGCTCCCGACGCGGGTGGGGACGCCCGGTTTCAGCGCCCCCGAGCGGCTGGTGGACGCGCCGGTCTCCCCGACGGCCGACGCCTACAGCCTCGGCGCCACCGTGTGCTTCGTCCTGACCGGCAAGGTACCGAACCTGCTGGCGGAGGAGCCGGCGGACCGGCCCGCGGAGGAGCGGCTCGCCGACTGGCTGACCGCCTGCGCCGAGTCCGTACGACTCCCGGACGGCATGCGGGAGTTGATCCTCGGGCTGATGCGGGACGATCCGGCCGCGCGGTGGGATCCGGCCGGGGCCCGCGAGGCTCTGGGGGCCGCCCGTCCGTCGAGGCCCGCCGTCACCGCGGTCGTGCGGTCCGACGACACGACCGAGGCCGCCGTCGCCGGGATCGTGCACCACCTCGTCGACACCATGACGCCCGGCGACGACCGGCGGCTCTGGCCCGTCTCCACCCGGGCCGGCGAGACCGATCCCTGCACCGTGCAGCAGGGCGCGGCGGGTGTCCTGGCGGTGCTGACGCGGTACTTCGAGCTGACCGGCGATCCGCGCCTGCCCGCGACGCTGGCCGCCGCGGGCCGCTGGATCGCCGACCGCACGGATCTCGGATCCGCCCGCCCCGGACTGCACTTCGGCGCCCGGGGCACCGCCTGGGCGCTGTACGAGGCCGGGCGCGCCCTCGGCGACCGGAGGCTGACCGACCACGCGCTGGCCCTGGCGCTGGCGCCGCAGGAACCGACGCCCAGCCACGACATCACCCACGGCACGGCGGGCGGCGGACTCGCCGCCGTCCACCTGTGGCGGCGCACCGGCGACCCGCGCCTCGCCGCCCTGGTCGCCGAGGCGGCCGACCGGCTGGCCGCCGCCGCGGACCGCGCCGGGCCGGGGGCGAGCTGGCCGGTGCCGGCCGAGGCCGTGGCGGAGGAGGCCGGCAAGCGGTATCTCGGCTTCGCCCACGGCACGTCCGGCATCGGCTGCTTCCTCCTCGCCGCCGCGTCCGTCACGGGCCGCCCGGACCACCGCGACCTGGCCGTGGCGGCCGGCGAGCACCTGGTGGCGCACGCCGTGGACGTGGGCGGCGCGGCGCAGTGGCCCGCGCAGGCGGGGGACGTGCCCACGGCCCCGTACTGGTGCCACGGCTCGGCCGGCATCGGCGCGTTCCTGGTCCGGCTGTGGCGGGCGACCGGCGACGACCGGTTCGGCGACCTCGCCCGCCGGTCGGCGCCGGCGGTCGTGGAGCGGGCCTCCCGCGCCGCGCTCACCCAGTGCCACGGACTGGCCGGCAACGGCGACCTGCTCCTCGACCTGGCCGAGGCGACCGGCGACCCCGCCCACCGGGCGAGCGCCGAGGCCCTGGCCCGTCTGATCGTCTCCGAAGGGTCCCGCCGCGGAGCCCATGTCGTCTTCCCCAACGAGTACGGGGACGTCTCGACGGGCTGGAGCGACGGGTCCGCCGGAATCCTGGCGTTCCTGATCCGGGTCCGCCACCCCGCAGAGCCCCGGCACTGGATGGTCCAGCAGCCGGTCTGAGCGGCAGAAAGCCTGCCGCCGCCTCACAGAGAAGGAGAATGCCATGGAGAACCAGGACCTCGAACTGCTCGCCCGCCTGCACGCCCTTCCGGAGACCGACCCGGTCGGCGTCGACGGAGCGCCCTTCGCGGCGACGTGCGAGTGCGTCGGCCTGCTCACGCTCCTCAACACCGTCTGTATCGGTGTGAGCTGCGCGTAGCCCGTACCGCCTTCCCCGGGCGCGGGCGGGGGGCGCGGGCGCGCCTAAGGGGGGGCGGGGGGCGCCCGCTGGTCCGGTGAGGGCGACGCCGACAAGGTGCAGCGCCTCACCTCGCTGGCCCGCGCCGGCAACAACCCGGTCATCGGCGTCGGCTTCGCCTACGC
>NZ_JBHYKM010000185.1:0-4608 GCF_042741435.1 Streptomyces sp. NPDC058955
CGCACGTCGAGGTGTCACGTCCCGGACAACGAGCCCTACAGCCTCCAGTCACAAGAACATCCCAAAATACCAACTACCTAGATCAGATGCCCTCTTATCGGACGAGCAGTGGTCGTTGATCGAGCCGGTGATCACCGCGTGGAAGAACCGGCACCGCTCGGTCAGCGGCCACCCGGGCGCCTACGACATGCGGGAGATCGTGAACGCGATCCTCTACCAGGGTCGGACCGGCTGCCAGTGGGCCTATCTCCCGCACGACCTGCCGCAGAAGAGCGCGACGTACTACTACTTCGCCGCCTGGCGGGACGACGGAACCGACCAGGTCATCCATGAACTCTTGCGCTGCCAGGTCCGCGAACGCGCCCGCCGATTAGAGGACCCGACCCTGGTGGTACTGGACACCCAGAGTGTCCATGTGGCCGCCGGGGTCCCCGCCTCCACGACCGGTCATGATCCGGCCAAGCGGGTGTCCGGCCGCAAGCGCGGCCTGGCCGTGGACGTCCTCGGCCTGGTCATCGCAGTCGTCGTCCTCGCCGCGAACACCCACGACAACTCCGCGGGCAGCATCCTGCTGGACCGGGTCGCCGAGCACGCCGGCGGCCGCGTCCGCAAAGCCCTGGTTGACCAGGGCTTCAAGAACCAGGTCGTCCTGCACGGCGCTGGCCTGGGCATCGCCGTCGAGATCGTCGAACGAAACCCGCAGGTCAAGGGTTTCGTGCCGCAGCCGAAGCGGTGGAGGGTCGAGCAGACCTACGGAATCCTGATACTGCACCGGCGCCTGGTCCGCGACTACGAGCACCGCCCCTCCTCCTCCGTCTCCCGCGTCTACTGGGCTATGACCCACATCATGACCCGACGCCTCACCAGCGCGAACGCCCCCACCTGGCGCGAGGCGCAGGCGGTGGCAGCGTGAACATCCAGCCCCTGCTCGACGCCCTGGACCTCCAGGAAGACGCCGCCCGGGCCTTGGCCGACGACCTCCGCACACAGATCGAGGACCTGCAGACCCGGTTACGACAGGCCGAGACCCACCTGGAGCACCTCGCGATCACTCGTAAGACCGTCACCGGCCTCGCCGACCGGCTCCCGGCCGCCGCGCCGGAGCTGCCCGAACACCCGGACTACCCCCGTATCCTCGCCGCCTTCAACCACGCGACCGGGCCGCTACGAGCCAAGGACGTCTGTGAAGCCCTCGGCCACGAGCTGCTGCCGAAGAACGTCGAAGGCACCCGGGCCAAGCTGAAACGCCTGGTCAAACTGGAGATCCTCACCGAGGCCGACACCGGCAACTTCGCCAGGAAGCAATAGCTGACGGACCTCCACCAGCGGGCTTGCTCCACCTCAACCGGAAACGGACATCACCTGAGCACCCTATGAGCTGCCGATCAGTCGATGCGGTCGCTTAGGCCCAGAACCTTCGGGTCGTCGCTGGGGAAGTTCCTGGGCATGCCCGGCACGTCGATGGTGCGCCCGTACACGCCGGCCAGGAACTCGACGGCACCGACTGGGAACTCGATCCAGTCGGCGTTGTCCGTGCGGACGACCACCGGCCATGCGTCCGGATCCGCAGGGCTCGTCCTCCAGTAGAAGGTGTCCCCCGAATTGGACGACGCCCAGGAGATCAGGCCTCCCGGCTGCGGGTAAGGAACGTAGTCCTCGGTGTCGCCCATCTCGTACAGATCCTGAAGGATCTCGTCGTCCCTGGACTCGGACGCCCATGGCGCCTCGGCGCCGGGCGTCGGAAGGGACACCATGAGGAAATTATCGATGACAAGCACCGGGTACGCCTCCGCCAGAGAGCGGAAGTCCGAGGGCAGCGCCGTCCCGAGGCCCGCCTCGAGGGCGGCCCAGTCCACGCTGCGTCCGCCTGGCACACGCCACCGTGTCATCGAAGGCAGCACGCCCTCCAGCTCTTCGACCCTCACCATTTCGTCTGCCAATCCGGGGAGCTCTCGACCATGACGGTCTCGAACAATACTCCGGCCTCGATACGGGCGGGCACGGCGACATAACTGCTTCAAGAGTCACGAACCGCCCTCTGAGAGGGCAGCGGCGACACCGGGTCGAGCGCCCTCCCGCGAGCCCAGTTCTCAAACAGCCCCTCGGTCGTCTCGACCGCGGACACCACCATGGTCACCTTCAGGTCCCCGTCGCTCCAGGTGTTCCACAGTGCCCAGCCCTCCGGCCTGGGGACGACGCCAATCCGGACGCACACCTCCTCGTACGCCTCCTCCACCCCGGCCGGCATGGCTCCGGGCTTCAACACCGAAGCCCCGACGAGACGGACCAGAGGCCGGTCCTCCTCCAAACAGCCGTCGCCCTCGAAGTGGTAATGGCGCAGAGCCCGAGCAAGCGCATTCACACTGCGCTGGAGAGGTGCCGCCTCATCCGGGTCCGCCTGGAACGAGAGCCATCCCTCGTTGGACGCCTCCACACTGACGCGGTGAGCGAGGCGCTCGATCTCCCGGAGATAGTCCAGGTCACTGAGCTCAGGTGAGGTCATGGCCCGAAGTTTCGCACCGCGCCGCCGACGCCGACACAGGTTATCGATCCAGCCTGCAGCACCCTGCGGCCGCACTTCCAAGAGACGGGCTCCAGAGGCCGGCGTTTGCCCGCGGAACGGGGCTGCGAACCCTCCGCCCTGCCCCACCACATGCTCACGGTCGTCCGCGCCCTGCCGGGAGTCGGGACGACGGCCGCTCCCCGTCGGGGAATTTGGAGGCCCGCAGGTGGGTCGAGCGGATGAGAACGACGACCAGGGCGGCCAGGTCTGCCGCCCCGGCGGCGTCGTCCGCGTAGCGCGTGGTCTGCAAGGGGCCGACCTGGTCCAGCCGGACTCCTTCCAGCTCCAGGACGTAGCCGAGGGTGAGCATGGCGAGACGGGCGTTGCCGTCCGGGAAGGGGTGGAAGAAGGCCACGTCGAGGTAGGCCCTGGCTGCGCGGGAGGCCAGGGGGACTCGCGGGTCGGCGCTGTCGCGCAGACAGCGTTCGAAGTCGCGCTGGGTGTGGGACGTCAGGGCGTAGCGTTCCCGGCCGCCCTTGGCGAAGGCGTCGCCTCGCCGGAATAGCACTCCCGGCATGCCGAGGACCAACCGCTGCCATCCGGTCAGAAGCGTGCAGGTGAGAGGGGCCCTACGAGAGGCGTCCGCGCGCGACTGAGCCAACGCCGCGAGCAGCCGGTGGGCTCGATCGGGGTCCGAGGAACGGCTTCCCTCCCTGCACCAGGCAGTGAGGCCGTCCGCCGTGGGCTCGACCGGGACCGGCACCGCACCGGCAGCGGAACCCGCACCGGTGCCGGCACCGGCACCGGCAGTCCAGTCGATCTGGTTCCTGGTCCGAACCCAGGCGGCCAAGGCGTCAGCGCTCACGGTAGGGCTGTACTCCGGTCAGTTCTACGGCGAGATCCTCTCCGACCGCCTCGATCAGGGTCCGCGACGGCACGGTCCAGCTCTTGAACCGTCCACCGATCGCGGTATCGACCACGTCCTTCGCCTCCTCCGCCCCCATGCCGGTGGAAGAGAGGAACCAGGTCAACACCGTGTGGCAGAGCCTGTACCAGCCGCATTCGGCACCCGTACGGTCCATGACCACCGTCACGAGTCGGGTGGCCGCCCGTTCCACGTGCCAGCTACGGTCCTCGGCAGCCGTTCCATCGGGCGGAGCCAGCTGCTCGAACCGCTCCGCCAGCTCCTCCAACCAATCGCGCCACTCCAGCAGGGACGCAACCACCTTGGCGGCTGTCACGTCGGGCCTGCCTACGGAGTGGGAGCTGCAGCACCAGTGGGAGACGACGCCGCCCCCACCGCCCTCACCGACCGCCCAATACCAGCCGCACGCCCACCGGCCGTATCGGGCGGCCAGGAGCGCCGTGACCTCGGTGGTGAAGCGATGCTTCTCTTCCCAGTCGGCATCGTCGGGAGGCACCATCGAGGCGATCACCGTGGTGATCTCAGAAGCCTCCGCCTCGTCCCAGGGGAAGGCCATGCGATCGGGGTCAACGGCAGACCACGGCAGCCAGGCCGGGGCGAGTTCGTAGTTGATGGCCGTGGTGTTCCTTCAGACTTGGGCACGTCAGGACAGCTGAGCGATCATGCCAAACGCTCGTAGCCTCGTCACCCAGGTTTCCGGTGCTGCCCGTCTTCGGCCAGGGCCCACCACGCGACGCTGCACAGCCCTCCCGCTCCGCCCGCTCCGCCCGCGACGCCCGCTACGGCACGCGGCTGAGCACGTTCAGGAGTACGTCGTTGCGGCGCGCCCTCGCCGCAGGACCGGGCCACGTATCGGACTGCGGCCAGTCGGACGCGGAAGAACCGAATCACTTCGCTCCAGCAGACGGACCCCTCACCTGACTCTCCGCCCGATCACGGACGGCGGGCGCAAAATCGGGCATCCGATCGGGTTGTCGAGGGCGACCGGCCCGGCGGGCCTGAGGCTGTCCTACCTGCTCCCTTTCTAGGCTCGCGGGGGATCAAAAGAGCCTGCAACGCGAGCGCCCACAGTCGCGGGCATTCCCCGGCTCCGGCTCCGGCTCCGGCTCCGGCTCCGGCTCCGGCTCCGGCTCCGGCTCCGGCTCCGGCTCCGGCTCCGGCTCCGGCTCCGGCTCCGGCT
>NZ_JBHYKM010000185.1:4707-10509 GCF_042741435.1 Streptomyces sp. NPDC058955
CCGGCTCCGGCTCCGGCTCCGGCTCCGGCTCCGGCTCCGGCTCCGGCTCCGGCTCCGGCTCCGGCTCCGGCTCCGGCTCCGGCTCCGGCTCCGGCGATTCTGCTCCCTCCCCTGCAGAAAGGTCGCACTCTCGTGCCCGAATCCGCCCCAGCCGACGCGCCGCTGCCGGCCGACCGCATCCCACGCCGCCGGACCCGGGCCGCGCTCCTCACTCTCCTGAGCATCCTCCTGCTCGTACTACCCGGGTCGTTCACGGCGGCCACGGCCCACGAGCCCCCGGCGCTGCTGAAGGTCCTGACCCAGAACATGTATCTGGGGGCGGATCTCCGTCCCGTCCTGGGCGCCACCAACACGTCCTCGCTCATCGCAGCCGTGACCAAGGTGTACGCACAGGTCCAAGCCACGAACTTCCCCGAGCGCGCCAAGGCGATGGCCGACGAGATCGCCGACTTCGACCCCCACGTGGTGGGGCTCCAGGAGGTCAGACTCTGGCGGAGCCAGACCCCTGCCGACTTCAGCCCCACGCCCAACGCCACCGTCGTCGAGTACGACTTCCTGCAGACCCTGCTCGACGAGCTCGCCGCCCGGGGCAAGCACTACGCCGCCGTGGCGACCGTCACCAGCAGTGACCGGGAGGTCCCCCGCTCCACACCCGACGGCCTGCAGGACATCCGTCTCACCGACCGCGACGTCATCCTGGCCCGCACCGACCTGCCCGCGAGAAGGTTCTCCGTCGCCAACCCGCAGGCGGGTCTCTTCGACGCGCGCCTGACCATCCCTCACCCGGTGCTCGGAAACATCGTCTTCCCGCACGGCTGGGTCGCCGTCGACGCCACCCTGGGCGGCCGCACCACACGCGTGGTCAGCACGCACCTCGAAGCCATCGGTCGCGCCGTCCAGGTGCAGCAGGGCGCCGAGCTGCTCGACGGCCCGCTCGTCACCAGCCTTCCCACAGTCCTCCTGGGCGACCTCAACTCGGCGGCAGGAGGCGTCGGCGCGGTGCCGGGGATGAGCGACACGCCCACCCACGCCAACTTCCTGGCAGCCGGCTTCCGCGACGCCTGGACGGAAGCCCGCCCCCGGGATCCCGGCTTCACCTGCTGCCAAGCCCCTGACCTGCGCAATCCCACATCGGCCCTCAGCCAGCGCATCGACCACGTGCTGTTCCGCAACGGCTTCGAGGCAGTGCAGGCCCAGCGTGTCGGCGAAGAGCAGGCCGACCGCACACCCTCAGGGCTCTGGCCCTCCGACCACGCCGGAGTCCCAGCCACGCTCAGACTCCCACGCAGCTGACGGCTCACCGAATTCCCAAGGTTCCGACCCCCTGCTGGTACAGAGGCGGACGCGAGCCCGAACAGCGCGGCTCCACGAAGTAGGGAGGCGCTGCTCATGTCAGGTCGGTGGAAGGCGGAGCCGTACGCCGACACACGCCCACCACACCACGGCCTCGAAACACGGTGAACGCGGCTCGGCCGGAGCCGCGCAGGAAGCCGCCCCGCCGACCGGATCGGCTGCAGCATCACGGATTTCTCGTTACCCCGCGGCACGGCCGATGAGTTTGCGGTTCCGGGCCGGTCTACGTCAGTGACACCCCAGGAAGGACAGCGCCATGTCGGAGCTTCTCGTCGATTTCATCACCTCCCTCGACGGCTACGCCTCGGGGCAGGGATGGCCCGGATTCTGGGGCCTGGAGGGCCCCGAGTACCTCGCCTGGCTCGGCGAGCAGCCGGAAGCCACCTACCTGATGGGAGCGAACACCTACCGCCTGATGTCGGGCTTCGCCGCAGGCAACGTCCCCGAAGGCCAAGCGGACTTCAGGCCCGAGGAAGAGGCGTCCGTCGACGAGCTCACGCGAGCCTCCAAGGTGGTGTTCTCCTCCTCCCTCGAGGAACCACTGACGTGGGCCAACTGCACGCTCGTCCGCGACCATGCCGTCGACACGGTCCGCACCATGAAATCGACCGGCTCCGGGCTCCTCAGCACCATCGGCAGCCTCAGCCTGTCCCGATCCCTGCTACGAGCCGGACTCGTCGACCGCTTCCGGGTCGTGATGTTCCCGGTGATCACCGGAGCCACGGGCGAGGAACGCATCTACGACGGCTACCCGGACGTCGCCCTCGAAATGACCGAGCACCGCACCTTCGACGGCAGCATCCAACTGGTCGAGTACAAGCCCCGCGTACTCGACCACCCACCGCTCGCCACCCCTGCGTAACGTCACCCGATCACCGGCCCGGACGGCCGCCAGGCCGCCCGGCCGCCCGGCCGCTGGGTCCGACTCCAAAGGTCACCGCCGCGGCCGGAACCGAGGAGGTGGAGGCCCCCCGGGCGAACGACAGGCGCACCGCCCTCGACACGGGCGAACGCATGCGGTTCTCCCTGGCGGAGGCGGGCGTCACCGCCACCTGAAGTACGACGGGGGCGTTGGCCAAGTGTTCTGCGCGGCGGCATTGTCACCCGACGCCAGCCGCGTCCGGCCCATGCCGCCTTGTGACCCACCGTCATCGCTGTGTCCGGGCGCGCAGAGCCTGGACGGACCAGTCGAACACTGGCGCCAGACTCTCCGGGGCCGGCCAGCCGTTGACCACAGCGAGCAGCTGGAGGTACCGCTCCCTGCGGGGGTCGTTCACGCTCTCCAGCCGAGTCGCCAACCGGCGGCGGAGCTCGATGTCGTCGCGGCAGCCGAGGAGGTGCGCGTATTGCCCCGCGAATGCCGCGACGATCGGATCGGCCTGGGACGACGCCGGGTCGATGCCGGCGGTCAGGGCGGGCCCGGCCTGCTCGCGGACGACCGCGGCAATGTCGCGACGCGGACCCATCGTGTCGCTTCGGGCCTGCTCGGCCGCCTGGTCCTCAGCCATCCGCCGCACGACAGCGCGGAAATCCTGATCCAGGGACATCTCAGCCAACTCCACCCACGCCTGGACCTGCTCCGCCTCCGGGTTGTCGGGCAACTCGGGGGTCATCGAGCGCATGACCCCCGCGAACGCGGGGGCGGCGTCAAGACCGCCGAAGGCGACGTCGAGGAAATCGCCGATCAGACGTCGGCGTTCGTCCTCGGAAAGCTGGGCCAACCGGTGCATGCGTTCCGTCTCCTCAGGTGTGGACCCGCGCTCGGCCACCGCCGTCAGCACCGCCCGTCGCAGGCGCAGGACGCGGATCTGCACTGCCAGTGCTTCGGCGTGCGCCGCGGCGACCTCGGGAAGCGAGAGCTCGCGGTCCACGACCTTGCGGATCGTGGGAAGGTCCAGTCCCAGCTCGCGCAAGGTACGCACGAGGTCCAGGCGTGCGACGGCGTCGATGTTGTACAGGCGGTAGCCGGCCGGGCTGCGGTCTGTCGGCGTCACGATTCCGCGATCGGAGTAGAACCGAATGGTCTTGACCGTGAGACCGGTCCGCTGAGCAAGCTCGCCGATCGAGTAGAGCGTGTCGCCGTCCATGCCCCCACCTTTTCGTCTCCCCCTACGGGAGACTCAAGCCCCTATGCCTGCCAGCAGCCAACCACTCCTGATCCGCAAGCCTTGACGATTCCTCGCCTTCGGCTCAGGCGGATGATTCTGTTTCCAAGCAGTCCAGGGCCCGTTCCTCTTCGTCGACGTCCGCGACGGACAAGCCACCTGGACGCCCTTCCCTTCCTCCTCGCACAAGTAGGGCCGTGCCGCAGACGGACAGCCGCCGCAGAAGCAAGAGACAGACCTAAATTGTCCAACCTCGCGTAACCAAGCGATAGCGTTCCGTGATGGCGCGTCGGTAGGCGGCGTCAAACACGTCGACAGGGACCACCGGCCGGTCATGACACCCCACCACGTGGAGAAGGGCATCAGTGCGCACAAGTCGACCAACCATGACGCCACGGTGCTCGCTCGGTGCGGATTGTCGCTCGCCGACGACCCAGGTGTCTGGTGTTCTGCCGGCGCGACTCCCGGCGGCGGAAGAGGGGAGCCGATGCTGCCGGTTTCTCCTGCCAGCGAGGGCGGGTGGGCTCGTCTGCCGCCAGGTGGAGGCCGCCGCGTTCAGGAGGTACTGAACAGCCCGGGAGCTGTCGGCGAAGCTGAGGCGTCGGCCGCGCTGGGACCACCGGTCCAGGACGGCCAGGAGCGCGGAGTCACAGAAGGTGACCCGGGCGGTGTCCAGGACGAGGCTGGTGAAACCGTCATCCGCTGCCGACGCCAGCAGGGTCCGTGGTCGATCTCCCCGGTGAGGTGAACAACCAGGGTGTCGCCGAGGGTGATGCAGGAAGCGATGACCATGTCGCCGGGCGCGGCATCCGCGCGTACTCGGTGACTTCGCCGGCACTGTGCCCCGTGTGGCTCGACGCCCGGCCCACGTACCTCCTCGTCAGGTCAGCCCCCGTGGACCGGTGCTGACTTGATACCGCGCCCTTGCGGGGGGCGCCGAAGGGGGCGTTAGCGAGCGGTTGGTGGGGGGTTGGCGGGCCTTCGCAGGATGGCACGCAGACGGTCAGGATCCCTCGTGCGACGGGGTGCCGGAGCCGATGACGGACGTTCCAGATCCATAAAGGGCGGCGGCAATATGATTGACACCTGCAGCAGCGCCATCGCGGTTGTGCGACCCACCCTGCGGAACTAAGTCCACGCAGTACTGGAGTTTATCCGGAAACGGATGCGGACACGGATGCGGACGCGGACGCGAGAAGCTAATTTCTTGATCGGCCAGTGAAAAGTCCAGCCGCCGCCTTTCGCGGCGACAGCCTTCACGCGGCCAGCGGGAGCAGCGAAAAGGTCTTCGTGTCCGAATCTATCAATTCAGAGATTGCGCTCTGGGGTGATTGATGCCAAATCGCTCATCTAGGCGCGCAAATATTGAACGGAGAGGGATTATCTTGCGGAAGAGTTTTCGGGCCGTCCTCACGGCGGTCGGCGCCGTCACGGCGATCCTCGCCTCCGCCACGGCGGCGTCCGCGGACACGGCGGGCTACGGCGAATTGTTCACCGACTCGAACATGCCGTTCCCCCCGGATTGCGTAAACAGCGTAGCGATGGGGCGTGCCGGCGACCAGATCTACGCGTACGGCGTCACCAAGTGCACCAGGAGCAAGAGCATCATTCGGGCCGAGGTGGCCCTTACGGGAGGTGGCGGAAAGTACGGATTCGAGACAAAAACGACGGGCTGCACCTTCGCGACCTACTGTGAGACGCCGAAGGTCTACCTGCAGGAGCACTACGGGGTCACCTATATGGCCAGTAATGCCGGAACTGTCAATTCCGACAGTTTCCCGCCCGAGAACGCCATCTCGCATGCGCAGCGCGTCGGCGGTCTCGCGTACCGTGGGGGTTCGGAGGCGGGGTCGGGTCGTGTGCGGTGGGCGGATTTCGACGGGGACACCAGGGCTGACTACTGGATCGTCAATCCCAGCGGGTCGGTGAACGTCTACCTGAACCAGGGAGGCGACGGCTACGGGGGCTGGCAGGACATCGGACAGGTCGCCACCGGCCTGACCTCAGACTCCACCCGGGTGCGGTTCGCGGACTTCGACGGCGACCGCAAGGCCGACTACCTCCTGATCAACCCCGACGGATCGGTCAACGTCCACCTCAACAAGGGCGGCGACCGAGCCGGGGGCTGGCAGCACATCGGCAAGGTCGCGACCGGCCTGACCTCCGACGCCAACCGGGTGCGGTTCGCGGACATCGACGGCGACGGCAGAGCCGACTACAACCTCCTCGACGGCAACGGCGGCATCCACGCCTTCCTCAACCGCGGCGGCGACACCTCCGCCGGCTGGGTGGACCAGGGACAGATCGCCAGCGGCCTGACCGGCGACCTCAGCCGCATCCGCCT
>NZ_JBHYKM010000186.1:0-9945 GCF_042741435.1 Streptomyces sp. NPDC058955
CGTTCCTGTTTCCAGGCCCTCCGGGCGCTTCCTTCGTTTCCGACTCTATCAGATCTTTCCGATCCGATTTCCTCGGTGCTTTCCGGTCCCGAATTTTTTTCTCGGGGCCTTCCGGCGCGTCCACTACTTTAACCGATTTCCCCGGCGGCTCATAATCGAGCCTTTCGAAACGAATTTCGGCATGCCGAAATAAGCCCCGGGGGGATTCGTCGCATTGAAGTGGATGGCCGCTCTCGGGGTGCTTGAACAAGCACCACCGTCTCAAGCGGCTCGGGCTACATTACGCGTCGGCTCGGGCCGGGTCAAGTCGGCGCTTCCGGGGCGTGTGGGGACGGTACGGACTCACCGTGGGGTCCTCGGCGATCCAGAAGCGCCAGGGGTGCGGGGCACCGTCGCCGCCGACGCCGGTGCGCGGGCCCGTACGGATGAGGGAGGGGGCCGGCGGGGTGCCGGTGAGGACCGCGAGGGGGGCGTCCGGGCCGGCGCAGACGTCGGTGCCGTTGAGGGAGCCGGGGACGTCCAGGGCGGTGGCCAGGCGGGCTGGGCCCTTCGCCAGTTCCTCGTCCTTGCGGGCCGAGCGGCGGCGGGGGCGGGCCAGTTCCGCGCCACGCCGGATCTCGCCCGCTCGGAGCAGTACCCCGCTGGCCTCGCCCTCGGGGCCGCACACCAGGTTCAGGCAGTGCCACATGCCGTAGGTGAAGTAGACGTACGCGTGTCCGGGTGGGCCGAACATGACGGCGTTCCGGGCCGTGCGGCCGCGGAAGGCGTGCGAGCCCGGGTCGATCGCGCCGGCGTACGCCTCCACCTCGGTGAGGCGCAGCTCGATGCGTCCCTCGTCGGTCGTGCGCACGAGGGTGCGGCCGAGGAGGTCCGGGGCGACCTCCAGGACGGGGCGGTCGAAGAAGCTCCGCGGGAGCGGCGTACGGTCGGGGCTCTCGCTCATGGCGTCCGAGCGTAACGGGGAGGGCCTCGGAACCCGCTACGGTCGTCGCGCGTATGTAGGGGACAGGACCCGAGAAGGAGAGAGTGACATGGGATTCAAGAAGCTGCTGGCCAGCCTTGGTGCCGGTGGGGCGACCGTGGAGACGGTGCTCACCGAGGAGAACGTGGTCCCGGGCGGCGTCGTCCAGGGCGAGGTCCGGATCCAGGGCGGCAGCGTCGACCAGCAGATCGAGGGCCTGTCCGTCGGTCTCCAGGCGCGCGTCGAGGTCGAGGGCGGCGACCAGGAGCACAAGCAGGACGTCGAGTTCGTGAAGGTGCGCCTCGGTGGCGCCTTCGAGGTCAAGGCCGGCGCGACGCACACGGTGCCGTTCGGGATCGAGATCCCGTGGGAGACCCCGATCAACACCATCGGCGGGCAGCGTCTGCACGGCATGGACATCGGCGTGTCGACCGAGCTGGAGATCGCGCGCGCGGTCGACTCGGGCGACCTCGACCCGATCAACGTGCACCCGCTGCCGGCGCAGCAGGCGATCCTCGACGCCTTCATCCAGCTGGGCTTCCGCTTCAAGAGCGCGGACATGGAGCGCGGTCACATCCGCGGCACGCGCCAGCGGCTGCCCTTCTACCAGGAGATCGAGTTCTTCGCGCCGCAGCAGTACCGCGGCCTGAACCAGGTCGAGGTCAGCTTCGTCGCGGACGACCGCGAGATGGACGTCGTCCTGGAGATGGACAAGAAGCCGGGCCTCTTCACCGAGGGCAGCGACTCCTTCCGGGCGTTCAAGGTGGGTCTGAACGACTTCCAGGGCACCGACTGGAACGCTTACCTCAACCAGTGGCTCGCCGAGGTCGGCGGCCGTCGCAACTGGATGTAGTACGGACGATCCGGAGGTTTCGACATGTCCGAGGGACAGCGGGCGCCGCTCCCCCACGCCTTCCATCCGCCGGTGGCGGAGTTCGCCGTGGCGAGCGACGACGTGGCGCCCGGCGGGGTGCTGAAGGACGCTCAGGTGTACGCGGCGGGGAACGTCTCCCCCCAGCTGAGCTGGGAGGGGTTCCCGGCGGAGACCAAGAGCTTCGCCGTGACCTGCTTCGATCCGGACGCGCCGACGGGCAGCGGGTTCTGGCACTGGGTGCTGTTCGACATCCCGGCGTCGGTGACCGAGCTGCCCGCCGGGGCCGGTTCGGGTTCCTTCGAGGGGCTGCCGGCCGGGGCGGTGCACGCGCGGAACGACTACGGGGCGAAGGAGTTCGGCGGGGCGGCCCCGCCGGCCGGCGACCCGGCCCACCGCTATGTGTTCACCGTGTACGCGGTGGACACCGAGAAGCTGGGGCCGGACGCGGACACCTCGCCGGCCGCCGTCGGGTTCAACCTGCGGTTCCACACGCTGGGCCGGGCCCAGTTGATCGGTGAGTACGCGGCTCCCGCCGCAGGCTGATCGTTCGTTTGTTGTTTGCCCGCTTCTGGTCTTGGAGAGATCAGAAGCGGGCATCTTTTGTTGCGCACGAAATTGCGTTGTCCGACCCCGGCCGGCCCGGCCATCGTTTGATCCAAGCCCGGAAGCCTCAGGTGGGGGCTGGGCCGGCACAACGGGAGGTGGGCACAATGCGGGACACGCTGGTACTGAACGCGAGCTTCGAGCCGCTGTCGACGGTGACACTCAACCGTGCGGTGGTGCTTGTCCTGCAGGACAAGGCCGTCGTGGAGCAGTCCCACCCCGACCTGCGGGTGCGTGCCGCCGCCGTCGACCTTCCGGTGCCGCGGGTGATCAGGCTCTGCCGCTTCGTCCGGGTGCCGTTCCGAAGACAGGCACCGTGGTCGAGGAGGGGGGTGCTGGTCAGGGACCAGCACCGGTGCGCGTACTGCGGGAGGCGCGCGACGACCGTGGACCATGTGGTGCCGCGGGCGCAGGGGGGCGGGGACAGTTGGCTGAATACGGTCGCTTCCTGTGCGGAGGACAACCACCGCAAGGCGGACCGGACTCCGGAGCAGGCGGGGATGCCGCTGCTCTTCGAGCCTTTCGAGCCGACGCCGGCGGACGCGATGCTGCTGGCGATGCGGGCCGGTGAGCGGTCGGCGCTGCCGGACTGGCTGGCGCGTACCGCCGCCTGATCCGTACGAGGGTGAGGGCCCGCCCCGGTCGGGGGCGGGCCCCTTCGTCATTTCAGGGTGAGCTGGAGGATCGCGACGAGGCCGACGGCGATGATGACGCCGCGCAGGACGGCGGGCTTGAGGCGACGGCCGACCTTGGCGCCGATCTGGCCGCCGAGGGTGGAGCCGACGGCGATGAGGAGGACGGCGGTCCAGTCGAACTCGGCGACGAAGAGGAAGAAGACGGCGGCGACGCCGTTGACGAGGGCGCCGAGGATGTTCTTGACCGCGTTGATCCGCTGGAGGTCGTCGTGGAGGAGCAGGCCCATGAGGGAGAGGTAGAGGACGCCCTGGGCGGCGCCGAAGTAGCCGCCGTACATGCTGGCGAGGGTGAGGCCGACGAGGAGGGCGGGGCCGCCGTCGGGGTGGGCCTCGTTGCCGGTCTCCTCGCGGCGGCGCTGGACGGCGGCGGCGATGCGGGGCTGGAAGAGGACGAGGATCAGGGCCAGTCCGATGAGGACGGGGACGATCGCGTCGAACGCCTTGGAGGGCAGGGCGAGGAGCAGGATCGCGCCGATGAGTCCGCCGACGAGGGCGGCGGCGCCGAGGCGGAGCACCCGGCGGGTCTGGCCCTTGAGTTCGCGGCGGTAGCCGATGGCTCCGCTGATGGATCCGGGGACGAGGCCGAGGGCGTTGGAGACGTTCGCGGTGATCGGGGGCAGTCCGGTCGCGAGGAGGACCGGGAACGTGATGAGCGTCCCCGATCCCACGATGGTGTTGATGGCGCCGGCGCCGATGCCGGCGGCGAAGACCGCCAGCATTTCCCAGATGGACAAAGCCGTTTCCTCACATGGTCAGTGGCTCGCCTCCCCGCCCTGCGTGCGGCGAGGGTCGAGGGGCTCGCACCGATCATGCCCGGGATTACGTGTACGTGTCAGCAGTTGATCAGTCGACGGTGGGTTCTTCACGCCTCGCGGACGGGACGTCCTTGGTGAAGGACGGGGCGCCCGGGCCCATGTTCCCGAGGGCGCCGGAGAGCCCCTTGAGGGCGTCGCCGATCTCGCTGGGCACGATCCAGAGCTTGTTGGCGTCGCCCTCGGCGATCTTCGGGAGCATCTGGAGGTACTGGTACGAGAGGAGCTTCTGGTCCGGGTCGCCGGCGTGGATGGCCTCGAAGACGGTGCGGACGGCCTGGGCCTCGCCCTCGGCCTTGAGGGCGGCGGCCTTGGCCTCGCCCTCGGCGCGGAGGATCGCGGACTGCTTCTCGCCCTCGGCGCGGAGGATCTCGGACTGGCGGACGCCCTCGGCCTGGAGGATGGCGGCGCGCTTGTCGCGGTCGGCGCGCATCTGCTTCTCCATCGAGTCCTGGATGGAGGTCGGGGGCTCGATGGCCTTGAGCTCGACGCGGTTGACGCGGATGCCCCACTTGCCGGTGGCCTCGTCGAGGACGCCGCGGAGGGCGGCGTTGATGTCCTCGCGGGAGGTGAGGGTCCGCTCCAGGTCCATGCCGCCGATGATGTTGCGCAGCGTGGTGACGGTGAGCTGCTCGATGGCCTGGATGTAGCTGGCGACCTCGTAGGTCGCGGCCCGGGCGTCGGTCACCTGGTAGTAGATGACGGTGTCGATGTTGACGACCAGGTTGTCCTGGGTGATCACCGGCTGGGGCGGGAAGGGGACGACCTGCTCGCGGAGGTCGATGCGGTTGCGGATCGTGTCGATGAACGGGACGACGATGTTGAGGCCGGCGTTGAGGGTGCGGGTGTAGCGGCCGAAGCGCTCCACGATCGCGGCGCTGGCCTGGGGGATGACCTGGATCGTCTTGATCAGGGCGATGAAGACGAGCACCACCAGAATGATCAGGACGATGATGACTGCTGACATCGTGTTCCCGTGCCCTTCGCTGCCGGTTGTCTGCCGGGTTTCTCTCGGGTTTCTCTTCCGAAGATCGAGTTTCCCAGACGCCCGGACGTCATGGGTGGGCTTCGGTCAGATGACGACGGCGGTGGCCCCCTCGATCTCGACGACGTCGACCTCCTCGCCCGGTTCGAAGACGCGGGTGGCGTCGAGGGAACGGGCGGACCAGATCTCGCCGGCGAGCTTGATGCGGCCGCCCTCGGCGTCGACCCGTTCCACGACGCGGGCCTGACGGCCCTTCAGGGCGTCGATGCCGGTGGCGAGGGCGGGGGCGCCAGCGCGGTGGCGGGCGGCGATCGGGCGGACGACGGCGATGAGGGCGACGGAGACGACGGCGAAGACGATCACCTGGGCGACGACGCCGAAGCCGAGGGCGGCGGTGACCGCGCCCGCGACCGCGCCGACGGCGAACATGCCGAACTCCGGCATCGCGGTGAGGACGAGGGGAATGCCGAGCCCCACCGCGCCGATCAGCCACCAGGTCCATGCGTCGATGTCCACACGGTCATGGTAGGGCGGGTGGGGCCTCGTGGGACAGGGCGCGGTGCTGCGGTGCCGTGGCTGTGCGGGTCACGGCGGCTCACGGCCCTGCGGGGCGGGGCTACTTGAGGGGCAGGCCCTGGGCGGTCCAGCGGTCGCCGACGCGCTCGACGACGAGCGGGAGGCCGAAACAGCGGGAGAGGTTGCGGGAGTTGAGCTCGGTCTCCATGGGACCGGCGGCCAGCACCTTGCCCTGACGGATCATCAGGACGTGGGTGAAGCCGGGGGCGATCTCCTCGACGTGGTGGGTGACCATGATCATGGAGGGGGCGTACGGGTCCCGGGCCAGGCGGCCGAGGCGGCGGACCAGGTCCTCGCGGCCGCCGAGGTCGAGGCCGGCGGCGGGCTCGTCGAGGAGGAGGAGCTCGGGGTCGGTCATCATCGCGCGGGCGATCAGGGTGCGCTTGCGCTCGCCCTCGGAGAGGGTGCCGAACTTCCGGTCCAGGTAGTCGTTCATCCCGAGGCGGTCGAGGAAGGCGCGGGCGCGGGCCTCGTCGACCGGGTCGTAGTCCTCGTGCCAGGTGGCGGTCATGCCGTACGCGGCGGTGAGGACGGTCTGCAGGACCGTCTGGCGCTTGGGCAGCTTCTCCGCCATCGCGATGCCGGCCATGCCGATGCGGGGGCGCAGCTCGAAGACGTCGACGCCGCCGAGGCGCTCGCCGAGGATGGTGGCGGTGCCGGTGGTGGGGTAGAGATAGCTGGAGGCGACGTTGAGGAGGGTGGTCTTGCCGGCGCCGTTGGGGCCGAGGATGACCCAGCGCTCTCCTTCCTTGACCGACCAGGAGACCCCGTCCACCAGAGCGCGTCCGTCGCGGACCACGGATACGTCCACCAGCTCCAGTACATCGCTCATGAGCGCGTTGTCTCCCCTTGCCGTCGAGTCGTGTCGGCTCGTGTCGTCGCCTTGGGCCGCGGGCGCGGCGTCCACGGGAAAACCTACGTCATCGGCGAGGCGGGCCGGTCCCTAGGGCGTCGTTCGGGTCCCTACTCTGGGGGGATGCTTTCGGAACCACGTTCAGGACGCCTGGCCGCCTGGGGCAATGCCCTGCTGGCCGGGGCGGTGTCGCCGGACGACGCGGCGCTGGCGATTGTCGGGGAGGACTCGGTGCACCGCGTGGCGGGGCTGCCGGGTGAGGCGGGTCCGGTGGGGCTGACGCTGGCGCTGGGGCGGCTGCGGCGGCTCGGGGTGACCGGCTGGCGGGTGGCGCTGCCGGCGCCGGGGCATCCGCTGGGGCTGAGCGGTCCGCCGGACTTCAACGCGCGCGCGTTGGAGGCGGAGGAGGCGGTGGTCGGGTACGGGGCGCCGTACGGGCTCGTTCCGGAGGTCTCGGAGGCGGGGCCCCGGGGGGACGTGCACGTGGAGGTGGTCTGGCACTGCCTGACCGTCCGGGAGGCGCCGCCGGCCGACGTGCCGTCGCTGAGCGAGGCGGAGCGGGAGCTGGCGGAGGCGCTGCGGGACGCGACGGCCGCGCTGACGCGGCTGGACGTGGCGGCGTCGGGCCCGGCGGCGGAGGCGGCCCGGGACGCGTACCGGGCACGCGCGGAGGCGGGCCGCGAGCTGCTGGCCCCCGGCTACCCGCCGCGTGCCGTCCGGGTCCTAGAGCTGGCCCAGCGCATCGGCCTGATGGTCGACCTGGCGTACGGCAACGGCCACGGCGGCGCGGTGACCGCGTCCGAGATGGCGGCGCGGGGGGCGGTGCTGCGGCCGGTGGAACGGGTGGCGCGGCGGGCGCAGGTCGCGGCGTACAACGCGTGGGTGGAGGAACGGGAGCGGGGACGGGGGTACTGACCCCATCCCTGCGGTCGGCGGGCTCCGCTCGCTTGCCGGTGGTACTCCCGCGGGGCGCCGGCTGTCGGCTCGGGGGCGGGGCCTTCCCCGGTGCGGGGCGCTCGGGGCGGCGGACGGAGTCCGGCGGGGCGGGCCGAAGCCCTGGGGGGAGAGGCTGGCGGCGTGGGGGGGGGGCTGGTCCCGTGGTGCGGGGGTGGTGTGGGTGCCGGTCTCGGCGTGGGGCGCCTTCGGGCGGCGGGGCGGGGTCTTGTGGGGTTTGGGCTTCGGGTGGGTATGGCGACGGCCCCCGGAGGGAGGGTTCCGGGGGCCGTCGGTGGGTGGCGGGTCAGCCGTTGTAGGCGCCGTTGCCGAAGGCGGGGTTGAGCAGGCCGATCACGTTGACCGTGTTGCCGGAGACGTTCACGGGAACGTGGACCGGGACCTGCACCAGGTTGCCGGAGGCGACACCCGGGGAGTTGAGGGCCTTGCCGTCGGCCTCGGCGCCGTGGGCGGAGGCGACACCGGCACCGGCGGCGACGATGCCACCGGCGACCATGGTGAGGGCAGCGGCCTTCTTGAGGTTCTTCACTTGGTACTTCCTCCTGGTCATCGCTGCGGCCGGTCCGCCGCAGCACGCCATGGAGAACGCCGCCCGCCCTTCCGGGTTGCGCCGAACGGGGGATGTACACCCGACGGTATGACCTTCTGAACGGGCGTGCGCCCCGGCGCGTGAACGGAGCGTTTCAGGTGGTGAGGCCGTGGCGGACCGCCCAGAGCGCCGCCTGGGTGCGGTCGGCCAGGTCCAGTTTCATCAGGATGTTCGAGACGTGGGTCTTCACCGTCTTCTCGGAGAGGACCAGGGCGCGGGCGATCTCGCGGTTGGAGCGGCCGTCGGCGATCAGGCCCAGGACCTCGCGCTCGCGCTCCGTGAGGGTGGTGCCGCGTCCCGTACCGCCCTGGGGGTCGTCCTGGGCGAGGAGGGCGCCGGCGACCTCGGGCTGGAGCAGGACGTGGCCGGCGTGGACGGAGCGGATCGCGCCGGCGAGGGCGTCCGGGTCGACGTCCTTGTAGACGTATCCGGAGGCGCCGGCGCGCAGGGCGGGGACGACCGTGCGCTGCTCGGTGAAGCTGGTGACGATGAGGACCTTCGCCGGGTTGGCGAGGGCGCGGAGCCGCTTGAGGGCCTCGATGCCGTCGGTGCCGGGCATCTTGACGTCCATGAGGACGACGTCGGGGCGCAGCTCCTCGGCGCGGGCGACGCCCTCGGCGCCGTCGGCCGCCTCGCCGACGACCTCTATGTCGTCCTGGACCTCCAGGAAGGTGCGCAGGCCGCGGCGGACGACCTGGTGGTCGTCGACCAGGAGCACGCGGATGGGCTTGTCAGCCACCGGGGACCTCCATCTCGATCGTGGTGCCCTCGCCGGGGGCGGAGGTCACGGTGAGGGCGCCGCCGACTCCGGCGGCGCGGTCGCGCATGGACACCAGGCCGAGGTGGCGGCCGGCGCGGCGGACCGTCCTCGGGTCGAAGCCGCGGCCGTCGTCGGCGACGGTGAGCCGCGCGCCCTGGCCGTTCCGGGTGAGGGTGACGGCGACGCGGGCCGCGTCGGCGTGCCGCAGCGCGTTGTGCAGGGCTTCCTGGGCGACCCGGAGGACGGCCTCCTCCTGGGTGGCGGGCAGGGCGCGGATGCCGGGGCTGTCGAAGACGACCGTGGCGGTGTGGGCGCGGTCGAGGACCTGGACCTGGGTACGGAGGGTGTGGACGAGACCGTCCTCGTCGAGGGCTGCCGGGCGGAGCTCGACGACGGCGGCGCGCAGCTCGTCGGCGGCCTCGGCGGCGAGCGCGGCGACCTGCTGGAGCTCGCCCTTGGCGCGGGCCGGGTCGCGGTCGACGAGCGCGGCGGCGGCCTGGGCGGTGAGCCGGAGGGAGAAGAGCTTCTGGCTGACGGCGTCGTGCAGCTCGTGGGCGAGCCGGGAGCGCTCCTCGGCGATGGTCAGCTCGCGGCTGCGCTCGTAGAGGCGGGCGTTGGTGAGGGCGATGGCGGCGTGCTGGGCGAGGATCCCGAGGAGTTCCTCGTCCTCTGCGGTGAAGCCGCAGCTTCCCTCGGGCTTGGGGCAGCGCTTGTTGGCGAGGAACAGGGCGCCCAGGGTCTCGTCGCCGTCGCGGATGGGCAGGCCGAGGAAGTCGGAGAGCTCGGGGTGGGCGTCGGGCCAGCCGCCGAAGCGGGGGTCCTCGCGGACGTCGGCGAGCCGCTCGGGCTCGGCCTTGTGGAGCATCGCGGCGAGGACGCCGTGCTGGCGGGGCAGGGGGCCGATGGCCTTCCACTGTTCTTCGGAGACGCCGTCGACGACGAACTGGGCGAAGCCGCCGTGGTCGTCCGGGACGCCCAGCGCCGCGTACTCGGCGTCGAGCAGCTCGCGGGCGGAGGCCACGATCGTCTTGAGGACGTCGCGGACCTCCATCTGCCGGCTCATCGCCAGCAGCGCGGTGCTCACGGCGGCGAGGCCGGAACTCGATCGGTGGCTCATGGCTTCACCGTACCGGCGAGGTGTGACGGTCCGTATGGGCCTGTGGACGGCGGTGCACCGGGTCGCGGGACCTAGGGCCTGTCTCTTGGATCCGTCCGTGAGATCGTCGTGCTCGTGATCGAGTCTTGGGTGATCAATGACGACAGCCCTGTCCCTGTGCCGTCGG
>NZ_JBHYKM010000187.1:0-9852 GCF_042741435.1 Streptomyces sp. NPDC058955
GGGCCGCCCGCGGCCCCCGCCACCCGCGGGGGCGGTGGGGCGCCCCCCCCGGGGCCCCGGCCCCCCCCCCCCTCCGCGGCCGCGCCGCGCGCGCCCAGCGACTTCCGCACCTGGTTGCGGTCCGTCGTGTACCAGAAGTCGGGCATGGACGCCTTCAGATAGCTGCCGTACCGCGCGGTGGCCAGCCGCTGGTCCAGTACGGCCACCACGCCCCGGTCGCCCGTCGCCCGGACCAGGCGGCCCGCGCCCTGGGCCATCAGCAGCGCCGCGTGCGTCGCCGCCACCGCCATGAAGCCGTTGCCCCCGTTCTCCTCGACCGCCTTCTGGCGGGCGCTCATCAGCGGATCGTCGGGGCGCGGGAACGGGATCTTGTCCATGACGACCAGCTGACAGCTGGCACCGGGCACGTCCACGCCCTGCCAGAGCGACAGGGTTCCGAACAGACAGGTCCGCGGATCCGCCGAGAAGTTCTTGATCAGCTCGCCCAGGGTGTCCTCGCCCTGGAGCAGGATGGGGAACTCCGGGATCCGGCTCCGCAGCTCCTCCGCCGCCAGCTGGGCCGCCCGCATCGAGGAGAAGAGTCCCAGGGTCCGCCCGCCGGCCGCCTGGATCAGCTCCGTCAGCTCGTCCAGCATGTCGCCCCGGTCGCCGTCCCTGGCCGGCTTGGCCAGGTGCTTGGCGACGTACATGATGCCCTGCTTGGGGTAGTCGAACGGGGAGCCGACGTCGATGCCCTTCCAGACGGGAAGGTCGTCCCCCGTGGTGCCCTCGGGCGCGAGCCCCAGGGAGGCGCCCACCCCGTTGAAGTCGCCGCCGAGCTTGAGCGTGGCCGAGGCGAGGACCACGGAACGCTCGGTGAAGAGCTTCTCCCGGAGCAGCCCGGAGACCGAGAGCGGCGCGACCCGCACCGAGGCGCCGAAGCGGTCGTGCCGCTCGTACCAGACGACGTCGTACTCGGAGCCCTGGGTGATCCGCTCCGCCACGCCGTGCACGGTCTCGACCGAGGCCATCGCCTGCTTGCGCACCGCGTCCTCGTCCTGGACGGCTCGGTCGCGGGTGTTCCCCAGCGCGGTGATCACGGCTCGGGCCGCGTCCCGCAGCGCCGCCAGCGCGTACGCCAGGTCCTCCGGAAGCTTCTCCAGGCGGCCCGGCAGCGCCAGCTCCATGACCCGCTCGAAGCCCTCAGCGGCGGTCTGGAGCTGGTCGGCGACCTTCTCGTCCACCAGCTTGGCGGCCCGGCGCACCGCCCGGTTCACCTGGCCCGGGGTGAGCTCGCCGGTGGCGACGCCGGTCACCCGGGAGACCAGCTCGTGGGCCTCGTCGACGATCAGCACCTCGTGCTGGGGCAGCACGGGGGCGCCTTCGATCGCGTCGATCGCGAGGAGGGCGTGGTTGGTGACGACGACGTCGGCGAGCTTGGCGCGCTCGCGTGCCGCCTCGGCGAAGCACTCCGCCCCGTAGGCGCACTTGCTCGCGCCGAGGCATTCCCGGGAGGAGACCGAGACCTGGGCCCAGGCCCGGTCGGAGACGCCGGGTGTCAGGTCGTCCCGGTCACCGGTCTCCGTCTCGTCCGCCCAGTCGCGCAGCCGGAGCAGGTCCTGGCCGAGCTTGCTGGTGGGCGCGGCGGCCTCGAAGGGGTCGAACAGGCCGTCCTCCTCGTCCTGCGGGACCCCCTCGTGGAGGCGGTGCAGGCACAGATAGTTCGACCGGCCCTTGAGCATGGCGAACTGGGGGCGGCGGCGCAGCTGCGGGTGGAGCGCGTCGACCGTCCGCGGCAGGTCGCGCTCGACGAGCTGGCGCTGGAGCGCCAGGGTGGCCGTGGCCACCACCACCCTCTCCCCGTGCGCGAGCGCCGGCACGAGGTAGCCGAGCGACTTTCCCGTGCCGGTGCCCGCCTGGACGAGCAGATGGGAATTGTCGTCGATGGCCTCGGCCACGGCCTCGGCCATGGTGACCTGGCCGGGCCTCTCGGTGCCGCCGACGGCGGCGACGGCGGCGTGGAGGAGGTCGGGGAGGGATGGCTTCGTCATAGCGTTCCCAGCCTACGGGGCGGCACCGACAGCGGGGGCACGCACAGGGATCACGCCAGCGGGTTGGGGACGGTGCCGTGGACGGCGGCGTGGGGGCGGTCGGAGCGGTCCCGGTAGCCGTCCATGTGCAGCCGGTTGCGGTTGAGGCAGAGCCGCTCGATCCGGGGGGTGAGCAGGTCGAAGAGCTCGAACCGGTCCTTCAGCTCGGGGAAGCGCTCCTGGTGGCGGAGGATCTCGGCGCGGACGAGCGCCCAGAAGTCGGTTTCGGGGATGTCGAGTTGTTCCTCGCACAGGGGGGCGAGGTAGCGGAAGACGCCGACGAAGAGCCCCGAATGGATGAACTGGGTGAGGAAGCCGGGTTCCTCGGTGAGGAGGACGGCGCGGACGTCGTCGGGCATCGCGTCGTGTTCGGGGAGCGGGTGGGCGCTGATGTTGACGTCGTCGACGAAGTCCTTCATCGCCAGGCGGACGGGGACGTCCTGCTCGTCGTAGACGACGATCGCGTTCTCGCCGTGCGGGGAGAAGACCGTGCCGTAGCGGTAGAGGAAGTGGAGCAGCGGCGGCAACAGGGCGGCGAAGAGCCGCCGCAGCCAGGCGGCGGGGTCCAGGCCGGAGCGCTCGACGAGTTCGGCGACGAAGGCGCGGCCGTCGGGGTCGGTGTGCAGCAGGGAGGCGAGGGTGCGGGCGCGCTCGCCGGGCGGCAGGCGGAGCGGTTCGCGCCAGATCGCGCCGAGGAGTTCCTTGTACTGGTACGGGACTTCGGGCAGCCGGTCGTAGAGGGGGTGCTCGACCGTGACGGAGGCGACCTCGCCGAGGAGGATCACGCCGCACTCCTGGTGGAGGAAGGGGTCGGCGTCGCGCAGGCCGTGGACCCAGGCGGTGACGGCGGGGGCGGCGAGGGTGCGTTCGGTGGGGAGTCCGCGCCACACGAGGGTGTTGAGCACGGAGAGCGGCAGTTTGACGGTGTGCCGGTCGGGGCGGCTGGTGTTGAGGAAGGTGCGGATGGACTGCTGCGGCAGGCGCAGGTCGCCGTCGGCGGGGAGCGGGACGATGGCGCCCGAGGCGATGGCGGGGGCATAGAGCGGGAGGAGGATCTCGTCCCACTGCCAGGGGTGGACGGGGAGCAGCAGATAGGCATCGGGATCGAGGCCGCGGGCGGTGAGTTCGGCACGGAAGGCGTCCCGGACGGGCGGATCGAGTTCGCGGGCGTAGAGGCGGTCGGGGGTGTCGAGCCCGGTCACGCCGCGGTAGGCGGCGAGGCGGTTGCTGACCGCGATCCACGGGAGCCGCGTGGCGCGGCGGGCCTCGGGGGCCCAGCGGGCGGAGTCGCCGGCGGAGAAGCCGATGCGGCCCTTGTTCAGGACCAGCCAGGGGTGGCCGGTCTGGTGGCCTTCGAGTTCGGCGTACGGGAGGTCGGCGAGGCGGCCCGCGGGGAGGGCGGTGTGGTCGAGGCGGGCTTCGGCGGCGAGGGTGGCGGAGAGTTCGCGGATGAGGTGGCCGAGGGTGGCGCCGTCGAGTCCGAGGAGGCGGCGGGCGCGGACGAGGAAGGCGAGGGGGTCGGTCAGCGGCCGCTCGTCGAGGGTGATGGTGTCGGGTGCGACGCGCCAGCCGCCGTAGGCGCCGCGACGGGCGGTGAAGGCGAGGTCGGCGCCGTCGTCGAGGGTGAGGACGTACCGGTCCGGGGTGTCGCCGTCGGCGGGGAGCGGTTCGAGGATCTCCTCGTAGGCGAACTCGCCGAGGGCCTTGGCGAGGGTGCGGGTGGCGGCGCGGGTCCAGGCGGTGGGGTTGAGCTCGGGGGGCGCGAGCAGCTCGGGGGCGGGTGCGGCGGTCGCCGCGGGTCGTGCGGAGTCGTGGGGTGCTGGGGACGTCGTCACAAAGACTCCTCGAAATTGGGAACCGCTGTGGGTCGAGCGGTGTATCAAAGACAGAGAGTGGTCACAGAGCGTGACGGGTGGATCGCTCGCGGATCATGAGCGCGGCTCGTTTGTCGGGCAGTTCGATTTCCGCGGCGTAGCGGAAGCCGGCGCTGAGGAAGGCCGAGACGGAGGGGGTGTTGGTGATGTCGGGTTCGGCGACGACTCGGGTGCAGCGGGGACGGTGGGCGAGGACGAGATCGGCGACCGCGCGCAGGAGGGCGGTGCCGACTCCTCGGCCTCGGTCCGCGGCGCCTCCGAGGAGGAGATGGATACCCGTGTCGTGCGGAAGGGCCGGGTAGGCGCGGGCGAGCGGGTCGAGGTCGGCGCGGTAGATCTCGAAGTAGCTCATCGGGGTGGAGTCGAGCAGGCCGAGGCAGGGGACGCTGCGGCCGTCGCCGTCGAGCTGGGCGCGGAGGTGGTAGGCGGTGACGAACGCGGGTCCCGCGAGTTTCCAGAAGGCGGCGACGGCGGGGTCGTTCATCCACCGGGTGAGCAGGCGCAGGTCACGTGCCGGCTGGACGGGGACGAGGCGGAAGGAGCCGAAGGGGGTGTCCGCCGGTGCCCAGGAGGCGACCGAGTCGAGCAGGTCGCCGCCGTGGCGACCGGCGAGGGCAGTGTCGGTGGCGCCATCGGTGGTGCCGTCGGTGGTGCCGTCGGTGGTGCCGTCGGTGGCCGTCTCGGTGGCCGTCCCGGTGGTGGTGGTGCCGGCTTCGTGTCCGTGGTCCGGATCTAAGGACATGGGGTGGGTCTTCCGGGGTCGGGGCGTCCCTTCGGTGGGTGGTGGAGGGACGCGCTGATGGGTGCGGGCCGTGGGCGGCGGGTGGTGGGCCGCCCGGGGCTCAGGGGCGGAGGGGGTTGGTGATGGTGACGTAGACGGACTGGGTGTCGACGGGGCCGACGAGTTCGTCGAGGCCGTGGAGTCGGGTGAGGAGGTTGGCCTTGCTGCGGAGGGTGGCCGCTTCGAGGAGGCGGTGCGGAAGCGGGGAGCCGAGACCGGTGGCGGAGGTGAGGAAGGAGCGGAAGGCGGCGAGCAGGATCCGCTCGTCGGCGAGGTGCTGGGCGCCGAAGGCGCCGATCAGGCCGAGGACGTTGTTGATGCCGAGGTAGTAGGCGAAGCGCTCGTCGGTGACCTGGTCGGAGACGAAGGTGTCGCTGTGGGCGCCGATGCCGGGGAGGCGGGCCTCCAGCTCGGCCCGGTGGGACTCGCGGAAGTAGTAGCCCTGGTTGTCGCGGTAGCGGCCGCCGGCGGGCCAGCCGTCGGGGTCGAGGAGGACGAGGGTGTTCTGCTGGTGGGCTTCCAGGGCGATGCCGGCGTGGCCGTCAAGCCAGAGGACGGGGCGGACGACCTGGTCCAGGTAGCGCAGGAACCACTCGGCGGAGACGGCGGCGACGGGGCGGCCGGTGCGGGCGGAGAGGCGGCCGATGAGGTCGGCGAGCCGGGAGCTCATGCCGGTGGTCCCGGGCCAGGGCCGGGGTGCGGTGAGGGCCGCGAGGCAGACGGCGTCGTCGCCGGGGCCGAAGGGGTTGTGCCGGATCATCAGGTCGAGGCCGGGCACGGGGGTGCCGTCGGGGGCGTCGACGGCGAGCCAGGCGGGGTCGCGGACGATGTCGAAGCCGGGGTGGGCGGCCTGCCACTCGTCGACGAGGCCGGTCCGCAGGAGGCGGTGGACCTCGACGCCGCGGTGGAGCTCCTTGCGGAGGTTCTCGCGGCGGGAGTTGGTGATGCGCAGGCCGAGGGAGAGCTTGAGCATGGCGCGGGCGCCGGGGCGGTGGACGGTGCGGACGGAGGAGGTGGGGTGCCAGTGGCTGCCGTGCGGGCCGAGGTCGTGGAGGAGGCCCCGGTCGAGGAGGGCGCGGATGTCGGGGCGGTGGAGGAGTTCGCGGGCCTGCCAGGGGTGCAGGGGCAGGGGGGCGGTGCCGGCGGGGTGGGCGAGCCCTTCGGCGAGGCCGGCGGTGAGCTGTTCGGCGGTGACGGCGCGGCCCTGTTCCGTCCAGGCGGAGTCGGAGGCGAGGAGGGAGTGGTCGACGGCGAACCAGTGGAGGGGGAAGGAGCCGTGGAGTTCGGGCGAGTAGAGGCGGGCCTCGGCCTCGGAGAGTCCTTCGCGGCTCTTGGGGGTGGGGTGGAGCGGGTGGCCGAGGAGGAGGGACTGTTCGGCGGCGAGGAAGAGGTCGGCGTCGGGGTGGGGCCGGGGGTCGCTGCGGCGGGCGGTGAGGAAGTCGGCGGTGCGGCGGGCGGAGTCGGCGACGCGGCCGACGAGTTCGGTGGCCTCGGGGCGGCCGGTCTCGCGGCTGAGGAGGGCGGCGAGGGTGACGGCGTCGACGGCCGGGGCGGTGGAGGGGAGGCCGGCCAGGGTGGGGGTGCCGAAGCGGTGCCAGCCGGTGGGGGACCAGTAGCGGACGGGGACGAGGAGGGCGGTGCCGCTGGCGTCGAGGGGGACGCGGAGGGTGGGCGTCTCGGGGGCGGGGAGGTTCTTCTCCCGGACCCAGCAGCGGAGGAGGTTCTCGATGGCGGCGGTGTCGGCGGCCCGCTGGGGGTCGGGGTCGTCGAGCGGGTCGGCGGTGGGGGTGCCGGACCGGTGCGGGCCGGTGGCCGGATCGGCGCCGGGGCGGGACGACCGGAGGGGGGCGGGGCCGGTGTGCTGACGCGGGACCGTGTGCTCCTCGGTGTCGGGGTGGGTCTCGGTCTCGGGCACCTGGGAGGTGGGGGTGACGTTCACGCGGGATTCCTTGGAGAGGGGGCCGGGGGCGATCCGGGTCAGTGGGACGGTCCGGGGGCGGGCCGGTGGGGGGCGGGCGGCCGGGGACGGTGGTCCCGCTCGGCGGCGGCGAGGGCGTCGGCGAATCGGTCCAGGACGGCGGTGGCCTGCTCGTCGGTGAGGGTGAGCGGGGGGAGGAGGCGCACGACGGCGGAGTGCCGGCCGCCGAGTTCGACGATGAGTCCGCGGTCCAGGCATGCGCGCCGGACGGCCCGGGCGAGGGCCGGGGCGGCGGGCGGGACGGGGTCGTCGGGGCCCGCGGCCTCGGGGTCGACGAGTTCGACGCCGATCATGAGGCCGCGGCCGCGGACGTCGCCGACGCAGGGGTGGGCGGACTGGAGGCCCTGGAGGTGGCCGAGCATCCGGGCGCCGAGGGCGGCGGCCCGTTCGGCGAGCCGGTTCTCGCGGACGTACGCGAGGGTGGCGGTGCCGGCGGCCATGGCGAGCTGGTTGCCGCGGAAGGTGCCCGCGTGGGCGCCGGGCTCCCAGGCGTCGAGTCCGGAGCGGTACACGATGACGGCGAGGGGGAGGGAGCCGCCGATGGCCTTGGAGAGGACCATCACGTCCGGGACGACACCGCTGTGCTCGACGGCCCAGAACGCGCCGGTGCGGCCGACGCCGGTCTGGACCTCGTCGACGACCAGGGGGACGGAGTGCCGGGCGGTGATGCTCCGCATGCGGCGCATCCAGGCGTCGGGGGCGGGGAGGACGCCGCCTTCGCCCTGGACGGCCTCGACGATCAGCCCCGCGGGGGCGGCGACGCCGCTCTTGGGGTCGTCGAGGAGGGTCTCGGTCCAGCGGGCGGAGAGTTCGGCGCCGCGCTCGCCGCCGACGCCGAAGGGGCAGCGGTACGACTGGGGGTACGGGAGCCGGGTGACGCGGACGTCCTCGGCGCCGCCGGAGACGGCGAGGGCTCCGGCGGTCATGCCGTGGTAGGCGCCGGTGAAGGCGAACAGGCCGCGCCGGCCGGTGGCGGTGCGGACGAGTTTGAGGGCGGCCTCGACGGCGTCCGTGCCGGCGGGGCCGCAGAACTGGATGCGGGCGTCGGCGGCGAGTTCCGGAGGGAGGGTGGCGAACAGCTCGGAGGTGAAGGCGTCCTTGACCGGGGTCGCGAGGTCGAGGACGTGGAGCGGTGCCCCGGAGTCGAGGACCCGGTGGATGGCTTCGAGGACGACCGGGTGGTTGTGGCCGAGCGCGAGGGTGCCGGCGCCGGAGAGGCAGTCGAGGTAACGGCGGCCGTCGGCGCCCTCGATGGTCAGGCCGCGGGCGCGGACCGGGACGATCGGCAGCGAGCGGGCGTAGGTGCGGGCGCTGGACTCGCGTTGGGCCTGCCGCCGCAGGATGGCCTCGTAACCGCCCCCGGCCACCGTGCCGTAGCCGCGGCGGGTCGCGGCCGTCGGCTTCCCCGTCGGCTTCCCCGTGGACTCCCCCGCCGTCTCCCGGTCTCCGGCGCTCTCCTCCGCGCCCTCGGCCGCGACCGCGTCGGGCTCCGGGGCCGGGGGACGGGTGGGTGCGGTGGCTGAAGCTGATTCGGTGACGGCCACGGCTCGGTGTCCTCCCGCGATAACAGTTGCGTTGCACATCGGCGGGCCGCCGGACCCTGGCCAAGGGCCGCTCCGGGCGCCGTCGTTGTGTCCCCCGTACGTACCAACGACGGGAACTGCCGGGGAACACGGGCCGGAGGCAAGATCCTTGGCGTGTCGCGGATCACGGCATGACAACGGCCGCACCGGCTCGGGAACCGGCGCCGGGGCGCGTACCGTCCCCTCCGGCACCGGCATAGTGGGGGCCGTCGTTCCCGTGTCCGTCCGGACACGGGTGCGACCGATGCTCAGACATGCACCAGTCGAAGTACTCCCAGGGGGATCACGAGATGCGATCGATTCGTCCGCTGCTGATGGCGGCGTCCGCCGTCGCGGCGCTGACGCTCACCGCGACGGCCTGCGGCCCGACCGAGGAGAACGCCGGAGACAAGCCCAGTGCGCCGGTCAGCGAGAACCCGGTCGACAAGATCAAGATTCCGGAGGACCTGAAGCAGCGGCTGAAGGACCACGGGATCGACATCGACAAGTGGCGCGACGGCGAGTGGAGGAACTGGGACAAGGACAAGTGGCTCCGTGAGGCGAAGGACTTCGTCAACCCGATCATCGAGGACCTCTGGGACCCGGACCGGATGCGGGACGCCGAGCGTCCCGAGCGGCCGGTCGAGGAGGAGGACATCTCGGGCGACGAGGGTGTCACCGACCCGACGCCCGACCCGGTGACGGCGAAGCCGGTGCAGGCGAAGTACCACGACAACTCGCCCGCGTCCGGCAAGGTGTTCTTCGACGGGCCCGACGGCTCCATGGTCTGCTCGGCGACCGTGGTGAAGGACCCGGCCCACCCGGGCAAGTCCAACCTGGTGTGGACCGCCGGCCACTGCGTCCACAAGGGCAAGGAGGGCGGCTGGTACCGCAACATCGCCTTCGTCCCGTCCTACAACGACGCCGCGCTGGAGACCTCCGCGCTGGAGAAGGCGTCGCGCGAGCAGATCGCCCCCTACGGCGTGTGGTGGGCGGACTGGGTCAAGACCTCCGACGAGTGGATCGCGCAGGGCGCGTCCACCGGCGGCGCGGGCGCCCCGTACGACTTCGCGGTCATCCAGGTGACCCCGGAGAAGGGCTCGTCCGGCAAGTCGCTGGAGGAGACGGTCGGTACGGCCCTGCCGGTCGAGTTCAACGCCCCGGCGGTGCCGAAGATCGCGTCGATGACGGCGACCGGCTACCCGGCGGCGCCGCCGTTCGACGGCCAGAAGATGTTCCAGTGCGCGGACAAGCCGGGCCGGCTGTCGCTGAAGGCGGAGCAGCCGACGATGTACCGCATCGGCTGCACGATGACGGCCGGTTCGTCCGGTGGCGGCTGGGTCGCCCAGGGCCAGGACGGGCAGCCGGCGCTGGTGTCGAACACCTCGATCGGCCCGTCGACGGCCGGCTGGCTGGCGGGTCCCCGACTGGGTCCCGAGGCCAAGGCGATCTTCGACGAGGTCAGCAAGAAGTACGCCGGCCAGTAGGCCGGTGCGCGCGAGCGCACGAGAAAGGCGCCGGGCCCCCACCCCGCCCGGGGGGGGGGCGGCCGCCCCGGAAGGGGGGGGGGCCCTGGGGCGCGGGGGCG
>NZ_JBHYKM010000188.1:0-9565 GCF_042741435.1 Streptomyces sp. NPDC058955
GACGGGCATGTCCACGTCGGCGTCCTCGGGCCGGGCGGCCGGGTGGGGTCCGACGGCGGCGGCCCGGTCCCAGGGCTCGGCGCCGTCGGCCCGTTCGAGGAGGGCGACGGACTCCATGGAGAAGGTCTCGCGGACCCGTTCGAGGAGGGCGTCGAGGCTGGTCTCGCCGCGCAGCACGCTGCCGGCGAGGTAGGAGAGCACCTCGGACTCGGCGCGCAGCCGGGCGGCCTGGTGGGTGCGGCGGGCGGCGAGGTCGACGACGGAGGCGACGGCCATGGCGACGCCGAAGAAGACCGCGATGGCGACGATGTTCTTGGGGTCGGCGATGGTGATCCGGTGGATCGGCGGGGTGAAGAACCAGTTGAGCAGCAGGGAGCCGACGGCCGCCGAGGCGAGCGCCGGCAGGAACCCGCCGAGCAGGGCCGCGCCGACGGTGAGCGCCAGGAACAGCAGCATGTCGTTGGCGAGGCCGAGGTCGGCGTCGGTGTGGGTGAGGAGCAGGGCGAGCGCGACGGGGCCGCCGACGCCGACGAGCCAGCCGCCGAGGATCCGGGAGCGGCCGAGGCGGGCGCCGCGGGCGACGGGGAGGCCGCGGCCCTTGGCGACCTCGCCGTGGGTGACGATGTGGACGTCGAGGTCGGGGCCGGAGTCGCGGGCGACGGTCTGGCCGACGCCGGGGCCGAGGACGTACTGCCAGGTGCGGCGGCGGCTGGAGCCGAGGACGATCTGGGTGGCGTTGACCCCGCGGGCGAACTCCAGCAGGGCGGTCGGTATGTCGTCGCCGATGACGTGGTGGAAGGTGCCGCCGAGGTCCTCGACGAGGGTGCGCTGGACGGCCAGCTCCTTGGGCGAGGCGGCGGTGAGGCCGTCGCTGCGGGCGATGTAGACGGCGAGGACCTCGCCGCCGGCGCCCTTCTCGGCGAGCCGGGTGGCGCGGCGTATCAGGGTGCGGCCCTCGGGGCCGCCGGTGAGGCCGACGACGATCCGCTCGCGGGCCTGCCAGGTGGAGCGGATGTTGTGCTCGCCCCGGTAGCGGCGCAGGTACTCGTCGACCCGGTCGGCGGTCCACAGCAGGGCCAGCTCGCGCAGGGCGGTGAGGTTGCCGGGGCGGAAGTAGTTGGAGAGGGCCGCGTCGACCTTGTCGGGGGTGTAGACGTTGCCGTGGGCCATCCGGCGGCGCAGCGCCTCGGGCGACATGTCGACCAGTTCGATCTGGTCGGCGCGGCGGACGATCTCGTCGGGGACGGTCTCCTGCTGCCGGACGCCGGTGATCGCCTCGACGACGTCGCCGAGCGATTCGAGGTGCTGGATGTTGACGGTGGAGACGACGTCGATGCCGGCGGCGAGGAGTTCGGCGACGTCCTGCCAGCGCTTGGGGTTGCGGGAGCCGGGGACGTTGGTGTGGGCGAGTTCGTCGACGAGGGCGACGGCGGGGCGGCGGGCGAGGACGGCGTCGACGTCCATCTCGGTGAAGGCGGTGCCCCGGTACTCGACGGTGCGGCGCGGCACGGTCTCCAGGCCGTGCAGCAGCACCTCGGTGCGCGGCCGGCCGTGGTGCTCCACGAAGCCGACGACGCAGTCGGTGCCGCGCTCCACCCTGCGGTGGGCCTCGGCGAGCATCGCGTACGTCTTGCCGACGCCGGGTGCCGCGCCGAGGTAGATCCGAAGCTTGCCACGTCCCATGGACCGACCATACGTCCGGCCGATCGGACATTCCGCACGCGGAGGAACACCCCGGTGCGGTATTGACGTGATTCTGATGCGTGTCCCGGCACCGGCCGGTCCCGGACGGCTCAGCCCTCGGCTATCTCGCCGTCGCGGAGTTCGAGGACCCGGTCGGCGAGGCCGAGGAGCTGGTGGTCGTGGGTGGCGACGAGGGCGGTGCAGCCCTCGCTGCGGACCACGGCCCGGAGCAGTTCCATGACGGCGAGGCCGGTCTCCGCGTCGAGCTGGCCGGTCGGCTCGTCGGCGATGAGGAGGGCCGGCTTGTTGGCGAGGGCGCGGGCGATGGCGACCCGCTGCTGCTGGCCGCCGGAGAGCTCGCCGGGGCGCTGGTTGGCGTGGTCGGCGAGGCCGACGAGGGCGAGGAGCAGGGCGACCCGCTCCTCCCGCTCGGCGGGGTCCGCGTCGCGCAGCCGCAGCGGGACGCCGACGTTCTCGGCGGCGGAGAGGATGGGCAGCAGGCCGAAGGACTGGAAGATGAAGCCGATCCGGTCCCGGCGCAGCGCCAGGAGGCCGTCCTCGCCGAGGGTGGAGAGGTCGGTGCCGTCGATGACGATCCGGCCGCCGTCGGCGCTGTCGAGGCCGCCGACGAGGTTGAGCAGGGTGGTCTTGCCGGAGCCGGAGCGGCCCTTGAGGGCTACCAGCTCGCCGCGGGGGATCTCGAAGGAGACGCCCTTGAGGGCGTGGACGGCGGCCTCGCCCTCGCCGAAGGTGCGGCGCAGGCCCTCCACCAGGATCATCGGCCCCCCGGCCGGGTCCTCGGCGACGGCCGTCGCGGACCGCGTGCTGTTCTCGCTCACCCTGCGCTCCCCCTCCTCGAACACGTGCGCAGACCAGTATGGTCGGCCGCCGCCGCCGAGACCAGGGTCCGGACCCCGGAGGAGACCCCGATCTTCGGACCGCCGTCCCCGGCCTCCGGACGCCCGGCCCCGTAGGGGCGCCCCCCGGGGAGCCGTACGGGCCCGTCGGGCCGGCGGAAGGCGTACGGGCCTTCGGCCGCCGGTCACCGTCCGCCCGGGGAAAAGGCCGGTGGGCCGCCCCCGTACGTCGTGCGTACGGGCGGCGGCCCACCGGACCGGGTTCTCGCGGGGCGCGTCAGCGGATCTCGGAGATCTCCGGGCCGCGCTGGAGCTGGCCCATGCCGCCGGAGAAGCGGGACCCGGCCTGCTCCTCCTGCTGGACGCCGTCCGGCACCATCTGCGCGTCGTTCGGCAGCTTGAGGACGATCGGGTCGCGCGGGGCCATCGGGCCCTCGCCGCGGGCGACCACGGTGTCCCGGACGATCTGCTCCAGGAGGCCGGCCGCCTCGGGCTGGACCGCGCCCTGGCCGGAGATGACACCGCGCAGGAACCAGCGCGGGCCGTCGACGCCGACGAAGCGCACGATCTGCACGCCGCGGTTGCCGTCGGGCAGCTGGACGGGGACCTGCGCGCGCAGCTCCCAGCCGAGCGGGCCCTCGACCTCGTCGATGGCGCCGCCCTGCTGGACGATGCCGGTGGCGATCTCCTCGCGGACCTCGCCCCAGATGCCTTCCTTCTTGGGCGCCGCGAACGCCTGGAGCTGCACGGCGCTGTCGCGCAGCACGATGGTCGCGGCGACGATCGCGTCGCCCGCCACCTCCACGCGGAGCTCCATGCCGTCGACCCCGGGCACGAAGAGGCCGCCGAGGTCGACGCGGCCCTCCTCGGGCTTGGCGACCTCGGAGACGTCCCAGGGACCGTCGGGCCGGGGCGCCGGCGGAAGGTTCACCTTGCGCGGCTGGTCGGCCGCGTCCGCGGCGTCCTCGCCGGTGACGGCGTCGACGACCTGCTCGGCCTCGCCCGCCTTGTCGGCGGCACCGCTCTTCTTGCGACGTCCGAACACGTCACTGTCCTTCCCGGTCGGATACGACCGAAGCGTATCGATTCCCACCCGTGGTGCCGTCCACGGCGGCATGACCGCCGGTGGACCCGAAGCCCCCCTCGGCCCGCGCCGAGCCGGGAAGCTCCGCCACCTCGTGGAAGCGCACCTTCTCGACCTGCTGGACGACCAGTTGGGCAATCCGGTCGAACCGCTCGAACCGCACGCTCTCGCGCGGGTCGAGATTGACCACGATCACCTTGATCTCTCCACGGTACCCGGCATCCACCGTCCCCGGGGCATTCACGAGCGCGACTCCGCAGCGCGCGGCCAGTCCGGAGCGGGGGTGCACGAAGGCGGCGTAGCCGTCCGGGAGGGCGATCGACACGCCGGTGGGCAGCACGGCGCGCTCGCCGGGGGCCAGCACGGCGGCCTCGGTGGTGACGAGGTCGGCTCCGGCGTCGCCGGGGTGGCCGTAGGCCGGGATCGGCACGTCCGGGTCGACCCGGCGGATCAGTACGTCGACGGGAGGGCGCATCAGGGGTTCACCTCGAAGGCGCGGGCGCGCCGGACCTGGTCGGGGTCGGACATGGCGGCCTGGATCTCCTCCGGCCGGCCGTTGTCGATGAAGTGCTCGACCTTGACCTCGACGAACATGGCTTCGGCCCGGACGGCGACGGGGCCGTCGGGGCCGCCGATGCGGCCGGTGGCGGTCGAGTAGATCTTGCGGCCGTGGACGGCGGTGACCTCGGCCTGGAGGTGGAGGACGGTGCCGACCGGCACGGGGCGGCGGAAGTCGGTCTCCAGGCGGCCGGTCACGGCGATGACGCGGAGCAGCCAGTTCAGGGAGCCGAGGGTCTCGTCGAGCGCGGTGGCGAGCACGCCGCCGTGGGCGAGCCCGGGGGCGCCCTGGTGGTCGGCGGTGACGGTGAACTCGGCGGTGACGGTCACGCCCTCGCCCGCGCGGGCGTCCAGGTGGAGGCCGTGGGGCTGCCCGTCGCCGCACCCGAAGCAGTGGCCGTAGTGCGAGCCGAGCGGCTCGCCGGGGGCGGGCGCGTCCGGATGGCGGGTCGGCGCCACGGCGTCGGCCGGCGGGGTGAGAGCGGCAGATGTTCCAGTCACAGGCGCAGACCTTACCCGCGCGGCCGGGCGCGGGTCGCGCCGTGCCAAGCTTGGACGCATGCAGCCTTCCGCACCGACCCCCGCGCCGACCCCGTCGTCGGGGGCCTCCTCCCCCGCGTCTCCCGCCTCCCCCGCGGCGCCCCGCTTCGACGAGCGGCTGACCGTGCCCGGCTCGTGGTGGGTGATCGTCTTCCTGCTGGCGGTCTCCGGCGGTCTGATCATGTTCCCGCTGGGGACGGTGCCGATGCTGGGCGGTCTGATCGTGGCGGGCGTGGCGGCCGGTGTGGCGGCGTCCTCGTACGGCTCGGCCCGGATCCGGGTGGTGGCCGGTTCGCTGGTGGCGGGCGAGGCCCGGGTGCCGGTGTCGGCGCTGGGGGAGGTCGAGGTGCTGGACGAGGAGGAGGCGCGCGCCTGGCGCACGCACAAGGCCGATCCGCGCGCCTTCATGCTGATGCGCAGCTATGTGCCGCGGGCGGTGCGGGTGGTGGTGACGGATCCGGCGGACCCGACGCCGTACCTGTACCTGTCGAGCCGTGACCCGGAGGGTCTGGCGGCCGCGGTCGAGGCGGTGCGGGCGGAGGGCTGAGCCCTCCCGCTCCGCGGAGGTCCGTCCCGGGGCCGCCCCTGGCGGCCCGGGGCGGTCTAGAAGCCCAGTTCCTTGGGGTTCTCGGGCTGCTCCAGCGGGGGCAGCTCGACGAGCCTGTCCCAGGGGACCTGGCGGGCCCTGAGGTCCTTGCGGATGTGGCCGGCGAGCTTCCTGGTGTCGCGCCGGTTCATCACCGCGCCGACGGCCGCGCCGACCATGAACGGGGTGAGGTTCGGCAGGTTGCGGACCATGCGTTTCATGATCTGCTGGCGCAGTTCGCGCTTGAGCTGCCCGCCGAGGGCCGCGTTGATGGTCGTGGGTTTGGTGGGGTCGATGCCCCGCTCCTCGGCCCAGGAGGTCAGGTAGGCGGCCGAGCGCTGGGGCAGGGTGCCGGGCGGCCGCAGTCCGTAGACCTCGTGGAGTTCGGCGATGAGCTTGAGCTCGATCGCGGCGACGCCGGTGATCTCCGCCGCCAGTTCGGCCGGCATGGCCGGCGGTACGGGGAGCATGGCGGCGGCGCCGATGCCCGCGCCGACGGTCGAGCTGGCGTTGGCCGCGCCGAAGACCAGCTTGTCGGCCAGTTCCTCGGGGCCGAGCCCGGGGAACTGCTTGCGCAGGGTCGCGAGGTCGCGGACGGGGACGCGCGGGGCCAGGTCGATCAGCCGGTCGGCGAGATAGCCGATGCCGGCCTTGGCGCTGTCGCCGCTCCGCTTCACGCCCTGCTTGACGCCTTCCACGCTGCGGCGGACGGCGTCGATGCGCGCGGCGTCGATCCTGATGCGGTCGAGCTGCGCGCGTGCCGGGTTGGCCAGCCGCCTGACGGCGTCCAGCCTGCCGTGACGGCTCTCGTCACGCTCCTCGGGCGCCTCGGGGTCCGAGGGGCCTTCGGGGTCCCGCTCCGCGGGGAGCGGTGCCTCGCCCGGTCCGGGGGCGTCGGCAGCTTCGAGCGAGGCCGTGGGGCCTCGCTCGTCGTCCACCACGCCGAGGGAGGGCAGGGGGGCGGCCTGCGCGGCGTCGGGAGCCTCCTGGGCGCCCTCCGTCGGGCCTGTGCCGCCCTTGTACGCCCGGGGCTTCGCGGGAAGCCTCAGACGCCGCTTCCGGGACGGTGTGTCGCCTGCCACGGCCGCGCCTGACTCAGTCGCAGTCGCGGCAGATCGGCTGGCCGTTCTTCTCGCGCGCCAGCTGGCTGCGGTGGTGCACCAGGAAGCAGCTCATGCAGGTGAACTCGTCGGCCTGCTTGGGCAGGACCCGGACGGCCAGCTCCTCGTTCGAGAGGTCGGCGCCCGGAAGCTCCAGGCCCTCGGCGGCCTCGAACTCGTCGACGTCGACGGTCGAGGTCGACTTGTCGTTCCGACGGGCCTTGAGCTCCTCAAGGCTGTCCGAGTCGACGTCGTCGTCGGTCTTGCGTGGGGTGTCGTAATCCGTTGCCATGTCGCTCTCCCCCTCTGGGTGGTTGCGGGTGTCTCAGCGCACGTAACGCGTGAGAGGTCGGACTTGTGCCCGACCTGAGGCGCAGATTTTGCCTCACATCAAGGTCTGTTACTCAATCGACACCCGTCCCGCGCTCTCAACGAGTGATCGGTACGAGTGGCGATGCGGACCGTACACGGTCCTCGGGTCGGCCGCGCGGGCCGCCACCCCGTGTACTTTCCGCCCGTCGAAGCCCGGGAAACCCGGACTTTTCCGGGTTTTCCCCCGGAATTCACGGTCACGGAGCGCGACTCCGCGGGCACTCGCGCTTGTGATCGATCACACATGCCCGTCTCGGGACGGGGGTCCCGGAATTCCGCTCAAAGCGAACAGATCGGGCCTCGTCCTCGCAGTCTGTCAGATCGGCAGAGTGACACGCATCACCAGGCCGCCGCCCTCGCGGGGCTCCGCGCTGATGCGTCCGCCGTGCGCCCGGGCCACCGAGCGCGCGATGGACAGACCGAGCCCGACGCCCTTGTCGCTGCCGGTCCGCTCCTGCCGGAGCCGGCGGAACGGCTCGAAGAGGTTGTCGATCTCGTACGCGGGGACCACCGGGCCCGTGTTCGACACCACGAGCACCGCCTGGCCGTGCTGGGCCTCGGTGGTGACCTCCACCCAGCCCCCGTCCGGGACGTTGTACCGCACGGCGTTCTGGAGCAGGTTCAGGGCGATCCGCTCCAGCAGGACGCCGTTGCCCTGGACGACGACCGGGGCCCGCTCGCCGCGCATCTCGACGCCCCTGGCCTCGGCCTCCGCGTGCACCTGGTCGACCGCCCGCTCGGCGACCTCGGCGAGGTCGACGGGTTTGCGGTCGATGATCTGGTTGTCGCTGCGGGCGAGCAGCAGCAGGCCCTCGACCAGCTGCTCGCTGCGCTCGTTGGTGGCCAGCAGGGTCTTGCCGAGCTGTTGGAGCTCGACCGGCGCCCCCGGGTCCGAGAGGTGGACCTCCAGGAGCGTGCGGTTGATCGCCAGCGGGGTGCGCAGCTCGTGCGAGGCGTTGGCGACGAAGCGCTGCTGGGCGGTGAAGGCCCGCTCCAGGCGCTCCAGCATCTCGTCGAAGGTGTCCGCCAGCTCCTTCAGCTCGTCGTCCGGGCCGTCCAGCTCGATCCGGCGGGCCAGGTCGGAGCCGGCCACCTGGCGGGCGGTCCGGGTGATCCGGCCCAGCGGCGAGAGCACCCGCCCGGCCATGGCGTAGCCGAAGGCGAAGGCGATGATGCTCAGCCCGAGCAGGGCGAAGAGCGAGCGGCGCAGCAGGTCCTGGAGGGCCAGGTCGGTCTGGTGCCGCAGGCAGACGGAGACGGCGGCGTTGAACTGCTCGCCGGTGCCCTTGTCGGGCAGCACGCACTCCGCGGTGGTGGGCAGCACCTCGCCCTCGACGATCTTGAACGGCAGCCGGGCCACGCTGTCGGTCAGGCTCTGCGCCGTGAAGAGGTAGATGATCGACAGCAGCAGGATGCCGGCGATCAGGAACATGCCGCCGTAGAGCAGCGTGAGCCGTATCCGGATGGTGGGCCGCAGCAGCGGCCGGACCGGGTCCCGCGGGTCCCAGGTGGGCTTCGGTGGCGCCTGCGGGTGCGGCGCCGGGGTCGCGGCCATCGGATCAGATCCGGTAGCCGGAGCCGGGGACCGTGACGATGACGGGCGGCTCGCCCAGCTTGCGCCGGAGGGTCATGACGGTCACCCGGACCACGTTGGTGAACGGGTCCGTGTTCTCGTCCCACGCCTTCTCCAGGAGCTGCTCCGCCGAGACGACGGCGCCCTCGGAGCGCATCAGCACCTCCAGGACGGCGAACTCCTTCGGCGCGAGCTGGACCTCCCGGCCGTCCCGGAAGACCTCGCGGCGGTTGGGGTCGAGCTTGATGCCGGCCCGCTCCAGGACCGGCGGCAGCGGCACGGAGGTGCGGCGCCCGAGGGCGCGCACGCGCGCGGTGAGCTCGGTGAAGGCGAAGGGCTTGGGCAGGTAGTCGTCGGCGCCCAGCTCCAGGCCCTCGACCCGGTCGCTGACGTCGCCGGAGGCGGTCAGCATCAGGATCCGGGTCGGCATGCCCAGCTCGACGATCTTGCGGCAGACGTCGTCGCCGTGCACCAGGGGCAGGTCGCGGTCGAGGACGACGACGTCGTAGTCGTTGACCCCGACGCGCTCCAGGGCGGCGGCGCCGTCGTACACGACGTCGACGGCCATGGCCTCCCGGCGCAGTCCGGTGGCCACCGCATCGGCGAGCAGCTGCTCGTCCTCGACGACGAGTACGCGCACGTCGTTCTTCCTTCCTTCGGCGCTCCGGTCCGGGCGGACCGGGGGGCGATCGTGAACACTGACTGTGCGTGTCCATCCTGCCCCGTACGCGCGTAAACCGGCTGTAAGGCGGCGGTGCGCGGCCGCCGGCGGGGGGCGGGGTGCCGCGGGGACCCGGACGGGGGCCGGGCAGGCGGGAAGAATTCACCTGATTCGACGGGCAGTTGAGGTTTCCGCCCGGGGAGGGGTGGGGAGGAGGTGTGCACACCCCGCGATCACGCCCTGTATGTGGCACGCCCACGGCTCTTCCGTCCCCCGGGAGCGGACAGTGTGTGATCCACCCACCCTCGGCACACCCCCGTGCCGCCGGACCCATGAGGAGGGGCGCATGGACGCTTTCACCGCAGGGCTGCTGCAGCGCATCAGGACCACGCAGTCGGACCTCACGCGGGCCCGCGAGACCGGCGACGAGTACCTCGCGGACGTCGAGCAGGCCGAGCTGGAGGACCTGCACCGACTGGCAGCGGAGCACGGCGTGGAGGTCGCACCGGTCTGCGCGCAGAGCGCCTGAGCGAGGCCGCTCCCCCGGGAGC
>NZ_JBHYKM010000189.1:0-7646 GCF_042741435.1 Streptomyces sp. NPDC058955
CGGTGGCGCCGATCAGGGCGAGGGCCGCCACGGCACCGAAGGCGGCGACCGTGGAGGCGGCGGTGGCCGCGGCGGGCTGGTGGCGGGGGCCGCCCTCCGCCGTGCCCTCGGCGGGCGCCGCGGGCCCTGCTGCCACGGGCGCGGGCGCCGGCGCGGAACCGGGGGCGGAACCGGCCGCCCCGGGGGCGTAGCCGCCCGCCGCGCCCTTACGGGCGTAGCCGGAGCCGGGGAGCTTGTCGGCGTACGCGCGCGTGACCCGGTCCCGGTAGGCGGCGAGGGTGGTGCCGTTCCTGCCGACGGCGGTCACCGCGTCCTCGTCCAGCGGCAGCACCTTCGTGCCCTTCTGGACGTACCAGGCGTCGATCTGCGGTTCGCGGAAGACGAGGCCGCCGGGGAGCTTCCGGGCCCCCACGCGCGCGTAGCGGATCTCGTCGTCGCCGGTGGCGATGTTCACCACCTGCCAGCCGCCGGGTCCCCGCACGGTCCACAGGGACGCCTTCTGCCCGTCGGCGGCGACGGCGAGGCTGGCCCGGAACTCCTCGCGGGCCACCGGCGCGCCCGCCGTGCCGGCGACGAACTCCGCGGAGAGGATCCGCACCGGCACCGACGGCCCGGATATCCGGGGCGCCGCTGCGGTCCGGGCGAGCGCCCCGTCGCGGGCGAAGAAGCGGCCCAGGGTGGCGAGGGTCTCCGGCGCGGCGGCGGCCTGCTCGGCGGTCGGCGCGCTCGGCAGGGGCTCGACGGCCGGGGCGGCCGAGGCCGCGGGGGCGCCGGCGCCGAGGACGAGGAGCGCGGTGGCCGCTCCGGTGGCGAGTGCCGTGGTGGTCATGGTGGTCACGCCCCGATCCGGTAGAGGGAGTGGGTCCAGGAGAAGGAGGCGTTGTTCACGTACCACGCGTGGGAGGCCCAGTTGTAGCGATTGCTGGAAGGCCAGGGATCTCCCCAGTACACCCAGCTGTCGGCATCGTCGTAGCCGTACAGCACGTGCATGTGGCCGCCGCCGCTCGACCACTGGATGCGGGTCTCGATCGGGCGGCCGGCGTTGATCTCGGTCTGGACGGTGGAGTAGCGCAGCCAGCCGTCGACGTACGAGCCGGGGTTGATGCCCGCCCAGGAGAGGCCGGTCTGGACGTTGCCGAGGGTGGCCTGCCAGTTGGGGCAGTCGTAGCCCTGCTGCCGCTGGAAGGCGGCGTTGCAGAACTGGTTCTGGCTGTAGCCGCGGCCGTACCAGGTGGCGATGGTGTTCCCGGCGGCCGCCCAGCACCAGTTGGTCTTCTGCTGGGCCTGCATGGTGATGTTCAGGCGCTTGGCGGCGAAGGTGGCGGTGGTCTCGGCGGGTGCGGGGGCCGGCGCGGCGGACGCCGAGGCCGCGGCGGGGACGAGCAGCAGCGCGGCGGCGGCGAACGCCACGAGCCCGCTCCTCCTGTGCCGGAGTCGTCTGCGCATGGGGTTCCTCATGGGTTCCTCCCAGTGCGGGGGGTGGGGATGGGTGGGGGGTGCGTGGGGGGTGGGGTGGCGTCCGGACACCGCTTGGAGCATCGGTCGTTGTCGGGAGCGGGTCAACACGCTTCAATGCGGGGTGACATCGGGCTGTGAACGGTGTGGCCCGCGTGTGAACGCGGGTCCGCTGTCCACCAGCCCGCCCGCCGTCCGGGCCGCGGCGGTCCGTGCCCCGGGCGTGAACGTTCACCGAGGAGCCCGCGTGAGCCACACCGAGGCCGATCTGGTGCAGCTGCTGCACACCGGCCCCTTCCATCTGGCGCTGCGCACCGCGCTGGCCGTGCGCGGTCTGCCGCTCCAGCGGGTCCAGCACCATCTCGCGCACCGGGGCGTGAAGGTCGGGGTGACCTCGCTGAGCTACTGGCAGCAGGGCGCCCGGCGGCCCCAGCGGCCGGAGTCGCTGAAGGCGGTCCGGGCCCTGGAGGAGGTGCTCCAGCTGCCGGGGAACTCGCTGCTGCGGCTGCTGGCGGACGGCGCGGGCCGGGAGGGGGTGGAGCGGCCGGCGGCCCGCTCGTACCGCTCTCTGGTGGAGGCGTCGGGCGCGGTGGAGGGGCTCTTCGCGGAGCTGGAGTCGCCGGCGGACGGCGGGCTGCACACGGTGGGCCACCACGAGCGGGTACGGATCGGGCCGGGCCGGGAGCTGCTGGGGCGCGAGTCGCAGCACGTGGTGCGCGCGCACCGGGACGGCGTCGACCGCTACCTGGCGATCCACCACGGCGATCCGGGCTGCGACCCGGCGCGGGTGCGGGTGCGGGCGGTGGAGAACTGCCGTACCGGGCGGGTGCGGTGGCATGCCGAGACGGGGGTGCTGGTCGCCGAACTCCTCTTCGACGCCCGGCTGCGGGCCGGTGACACGCACCTGTTCACGTACGGCTTCGAGGACGGGACGGCCGGCCCGAGCGGCGAGTACGTCCGCGGCTTCACCTTCGCGGGCGGCCAGTACGTGCTCCAGGTCGCCTTCGACGAGGCGGCGCTGCCGGTGCGCTGCCGACGCTTCGCCCAGGCGTCGGCGGGCGCGCCGCGCGGTGGCCGCACCGAGCTGACGCTCGGCGGCCGGCACCGCACGGTGCACCTGGTGGAGCAGGGCGTGCGCCCGGGGATCCTGGGGATCGACTGGGACTGGTCCTGAGCCCTCAGGCGGAGGGCGCGGCCTTCGGTCCGGCGATCAGCTTGCCGTCCTCGACGCGGACCTCGACGGCGGGCAGCGGGACGGTGGCGGGGCCCTTGAGGGCCTTGCCGGTGGTGACGTCGAAGCGGCTGCCGTGGCAGGGGCAGTTGCCCTCGTTGTCCTCGATCTTGTCGAGGACGCAGCCGGCGTGGGTGCACTGGGCGCTGAACGCCTTGTACTCGCCCTTGGCCGGGCAGCTGACCAGCACCCGCTGCTCGCGGAAGAGCTTGGCCCCGCCCACCGGCACCTCGTCCGGCGAGCCGAGGGCGACCGGCGCGGTCGGCGTCGGCACCTGCGCGTGCCCGAGCTTGGAGTCGGTGGAGCAGGCGGCGACTCCCAGCCCGGCGGCACCGGCGAGAGCGGCACCCTTCAGGACGGTGCGGCGGGTGGACTGGCCGGACATGATCGCTCCACGGTGGCGGGGACGTTGGTCTGCCCCGACGATACCCACCCCGTTTCATGTGGTTTGGACCGCCCCCGGACCACCCGGCCCGCTACCGAACGTCACCGGAACACCCGCCGGGACAGGGCTCGGGCGACGTCCGGCACCCGCGCGCTGCGGCGCGGGCCGGGCCGGCGCCCCCGCGCCCGGCGGGCGGGGGGGGGGCGGCCCCCCGCGCGCCGGACGGTGGAGGCCCGCCGGGTGTCGGCTCGCGCGGGCGCGTCGCGCCGGGCCGTCCGGGATCCGGACGGCCCGGCGGCGGCGTCACGCCTTGCGGGTGCGGGTCGCCGTCTTCCCGGCCGGGGCGGCCTTCGTCGACTTGGCCGTCTTGGCCGTCTTGGCCGCCGTCTTCGCGGCCTTCGCGGCCTTCGCGGGCGCCGCCTCGGTGGCCTTGGCGGCCGTCTTCCGGGCCGGCGCGGCGGCCTTCTTCGCCGTCGTCTTCCTGGCCGCCGTCTTCTTCGCCGTGCCGCGCGGCGCGGGCACGCCCGCGTCGCTGATCCGGTCGGCGCCGAGGATCTCGCGGAGGAACTTGCCGGTGTGGCTGGCCGGCTCCGAGGCGACCTCCTCCGGGCTGCCCTCGGCGACGACCATGCCGCCCCCGCTGCCGCCCTCGGGACCCATGTCGATGATCCAGTCGGCGGTCTTGATGACATCGAGGTTGTGCTCGATGACGATCACCGAGTTGCCCTTGTCGACCAGGCCCGACAGGACCTTGATCAGCTTCGAGATGTCCTCGAAGTGCAGACCGGTCGTCGGCTCGTCCAGGACGTACACCGTGCGTCCCGTGGAGCGCTTCTGGAGCTCGGAGGCGAGCTTGACGCGCTGCGCCTCGCCGCCGGAGAGCGTCGGCGCCGACTGGCCGAGCCGGACGTAGCCGAGCCCGACCTCGTTGAGCGTCCGCAGGTGGCGGGCGATCGTGGGGACGGCCTCGAAGAAGTCGAGGGCCTCCTCGATCGGCATGTCCAGCACCTCGGCGATGGACTTGCCCTTGTAGTGGACCTCCAGGGTCTCCCGGTTGTACCGGGCCCCGTGGCAGACCTCGCACGGCACGTAGACGTCCGGGAGGAAGTTCATCTCGATCTTGATGGTGCCGTCGCCGGAGCAGTTCTCGCAGCGCCCGCCCTTGACGTTGAAGGAGAAGCGGCCGGGCAGGTAGCCCCGCACCTTCGCCTCCATCGTCTCCGCGAAGAGCTTGCGGACGTGGTCGAAGACGCCGGTGTACGTCGCCGGGTTGGAGCGCGGGGTGCGCCCGATCGGCGACTGGTCGACGTGCACGACCTTGTCGACGAGGTCGTCGCCCTCCACCCGCGTGTGCCGCCCGGGCACCGTCTTGGCGCCGTTCAGCTCGCGCGCGAGGTGGGTGTAGAGGATGTCGTTGACCAGCGTCGACTTTCCGGAGCCGGAGACACCGGTGACGGCGGTGAGGACGCCCAGCGGGAAGGAGACGTCGATGTCCCGCAGGTTGTTCTCCCGGGCGCCGTGCACGGTCAGCAGCCGGCCGGGGTCGACGGGGCGGCGGATGTCCGGCGTGGTGATCGCCCGGCGGCCGGACAGGTACTGCCCGGTCATCGACTCCTCGTTGGCGAGGAGCTCCTTCAAGGTGCCGGAGTGGACGACCTTGCCGCCGTGCTCGCCGGCGCCGGGGCCGATGTCCACGACCCAGTCGGCGACCTTGATGGTGTCCTCGTCGTGCTCGACGACGATGAGCGTGTTGCCCATGTCGCGGAGGCGGACCAGGGTCTCGATCAGGCGGTGGTTGTCGCGCTGGTGGAGGCCGATGGAGGGCTCGTCGAGCACGTAGAGGACGCCGACCAGGCCGGAGCCGATCTGGGTGGCGAGCCGGATGCGCTGGGCCTCGCCGCCGGACAGCGTGCCGGCCGCGCGGTTGAGCGAGAGGTAGTCGAGGCCGACGTCGACGAGGAAGCGCAGCCGCTCGTTGACCTCCTTGAGGACCCGCTCGGCGATCTTCTTGTCGCGGGCGTTGAGCGTCAGCCGGCCCAGGAACTCGGCGCAGTCGCTGATCGACATGGCGGAGACCTCGGCGATGGACCGGTCCATCACGGTGACCGCGAGCACGATCGGCTTCAGGCGGGAGCCCTCGCAGGTGGGGCAGGGCACCTCGCGCATGTACCCCTCGAAGCGCTCCCGGCTGGAGTCGCTCTCGGCCTCGCTGTGGCGCCGCTTCACGAAGGAGACGGCGCCCTCGAAGGCGGGGCTGGTCCAGGCGCGCTCGCGCCCGTACCGGTTGCGGTAGCGGACCTCGATCTGGGTCTTGTGCCCGTACATGAGGGCCTTCTTGGCCCGCTGCGGGAGGCCCGCGTAGGGGATGTCGGTGCGGAAGCCGAGGGCCTGCGAGAGCCCGTCGATCATCCGGCCGAAGTACTCCTTGGTGTGGCCGTGGGACCACGGGTGGATGGCGCCCTCGTCGAGGGACCTCTCCTCGTCGGGGACGACCAGCTCGGGGTCGACCTCCATGCGGGTGCCGATGCCGGTGCAGTCGGGGCAGGCGCCGAAGGGCGAGTTGAAGGAGAAGGAGCGGGGCTCCAGCTCCTCGAAGGAGAGGTCGTCGTACGGGCAGTAGAGGTGCTCCGAGTACATCTTCTCGCGCTCGGGGTCGTCCTCGGGGAGGTCGACGAAGTCGAGCACGACCATGCCGCCGGAGAGCCCGAGGGCGGTCTCGACGGAGTCGGTGAGGCGGCGCTTGGCGCTGTCCTTCACCGTGAGGCGGTCGACGACCACCTCGATGGTGTGCTTCTCCTGCTTCTTGAGCGTCGGCGGCTCGCTGAGCTGGATGGTCCGCCCGTCGACCCGGGCGCGGCTGTAGCCCTTGGTCTGGAGGTCGGCGAAGAGGTCGACGAACTCGCCCTTGCGCTCGCGCACGAGCGGGGAGAGCACCTGGAAGCGGCTGCCCTCGGGCAGCTCCAGGACCTTGTCGACGATGGCCTGCGGCGACTGGCGGGAGATCGGCCGGCGGCACTCGGGACAGTGCGGCTTGCCGATGCGGGCGAAGAGCAGGCGGAGGTAGTCGTAGACCTCGGTGATGGTGCCGACCGTGGAGCGCGGGTTGCGCGAGGTCGACTTCTGGTCGATGGAGACGGCGGGCGAGAGACCCTCGATGAAGTCCACGTCCGGCTTGTCCATCTGGCCGAGGAACTGCCGTGCGTACGAGGAGAGCGACTCGACGTACCGGCGCTGCCCCTCGGCGAAGATCGTGTCGAACGCGAGGGAGGACTTGCCCGATCCCGAGAGCCCGGTGAAGACGATGAGGGAGTCACGGGGGAGATCGAGCGAGACGTTCTTGAGGTTGTGCTCGCGCGCGCCACGGACGATGAGACGGTCGGCCACGCCGGTCCGCACCTTTCTTGAGAGAGCGGATGGACATAACACCCAACAACCAAGGATGCCGGATGCTTCCGTGGTCGGCGGCTGCCATCACCGAGCCTATAGCACGTACATTCGATTTCCGGCGGTCGTCTGCCTGCTTCACCCGAACGAGTGGTCGGCGCTAGGGTCGGCGCCATGATCGACCACGAGCGCGACCTCGCCTCCCTGCATGAAGCGACCGAGCGGCTGCTGACCGACGCCGCCTCCTGGGACAACGCCTCCGTCGCCCTGCCGTCACGGCTTCCCGGCTGGACGCGCGGCCACGTCCTCGCCCACCTGGCCCGGAACGCCGACGCCCTGGTGAACGTCCTCGAAGGCCGCCCCATGTACGCGAGCGCCGAGGCGCGCGACGCGGACATCGAGCGCGACGCCGCCCGCCCCCTCGACGTCCAGCTCGCCGACGTCCGCGCGACCGCCGAGCGCCTCCGGGCCACGGCCGCCGTCCCGGCCGACTGGAGCCGCACCCTCGAACTGCGCAACGGCGTCACCGACAGCGCCTCCCGCATCCCCTTCCGCCGCTGGGTCGAGGTGGACCTGCACCACGTGGACCTCGACTGCGGCTACGAGCTGGAGGACCTCCCCGAGGAGTTCGTCCGGCGCGAGATCGACTTCCTCGCCGAGCGGTTCGCCGGACACCCGGACGTCCCCTCCACCGGCCTCCGCGCCGACGACGGACGGACGTGGACCACCGGCGGCGGCGCCGAGGGCGGCCCGGTCGGCGTCTCCGGGCCCGCGCCCGAGCTGCTCGGCTGGCTGGCCGGCCGCCGCGACGGCTCCGCCCTGAAGACCGAGGGCGGCCCGCTCCCCCAGCTCCCGCCGCTCTAGGCACCGTTCCCGGGACCGCTGTCGGCGGGCGGGGCTAGGCTGAGGCCATGACGTACAGCGGAGCGGTGAGGGTGGGCGGTCCGGCCGACGTCCACGAGCTGAAGGACCTGATGATCTCCAAGGTCGCGGTCGGCCCGATGGACAACAACGCGTACCTGCTGCGCTGCCGGGCCACCGGCGCCCAGCTGCTCATCGACGCGGCCAACGACGCGGAGACCCTGCTCACGCTGATCGGTGTGGCCTCCGACGCCCGCCGCGGCACCCCCCCCCCGCACCGCGACACACAGCACGCCCCCTGCGAGGGTGTGGCCCCCCCCCCCCCCCCCC
>NZ_JBHYKM010000189.1:7656-9560 GCF_042741435.1 Streptomyces sp. NPDC058955
GGCAGGCCCTGTCCGAGGTGGTCGCCGCCACCGGCGCCACCACGTACGCGGGCGCGTACGACGCGGAGGGCATCCCGGTCGCCACCGACGTCCTCGTCGAGGACGGCGACACGATCCGGGTGGGCGAGGTGGAGCTCACCGCCCGGCACCTCGTCGGCCACACCCCCGGCTCCATCGCGCTGGTCTACGACGACCCGCACGGCCACCCGCACCTCTTCACCGGCGACTGCCTCTTCCCCGGCGGCGTCGGCAACACCTGGCAGGACCCGGAGGCGTTCGCGAACCTCCTCCGGGACGTCGAGACCAAGCTCTTCGCCGCGCTGCCGGACGAGACCTGGGTCTACCCCGGCCACGGCAAGGACACCACGCTCGGTGACGAGCGCCCCCACCTCCCGGAGTGGCGCGAGCGCGGCTGGTGAACCGCCGGTGCCGAAGCGCCCCCGGTGACGCCGGGGGCGCCCCCGCACGCCGCCGGGGCCGCTCCCGTACGCCCCCGTAACCCGGACGGCGGCCGGGTAGTTGGCGGCACATGCACCCCAGTCACACTCCGTCGCCACCGGCGGCCCGACCCACCCCCTCGATGCCCCGACTCGCCGCCGCCTCGCTCGTCGGCACCGCCATCGAGTTCTTCGACTTCTTCGTCTACGGGACGGCCGCCGCCCTCGTCCTCGGGCCGCTCTTCTTCCCGACCTTCTCCCCGCTCGCCGGAACTCTCGCCGCCTTCGGCACCTTCGCCATCGGCTTCCTCTCCCGCCCCATGGGCTCCGTCCTCTTCGGGCACATCGGGGACCGGCACGGGCGCCGGCCGGTGCTCTTCGCCTCCCTGCTGCTCACCGGCTGCGCCACCGTCGCGGTCGGCTGCGTCCCCACGTACGAGTCGATCGGCGTCGCCGCTCCCCTGCTCCTCCTCCTGCTCCGCTTCCTCCAGGGGCTCGGGCTCGGCGGCGAGTGGGGCGGGGCCGTCCTGCTCACCGCCGAGCACGCCCCGCCGCACCGCCGGGCGCTGTGGGCGAGCTTCCCGCAGATCGGCCCGGCCGTCGGCTTCCTGCTGGCGAACGGCGTGATGCTGGCGCTCACCGCCGGGCTGAGCGACGCCGACTTCCGCTCCTGGGGCTGGCGGGTGCCGTTCTGGGCGGCGGGGCTGCTCGCCGCCGCCGGGCTGCTGCTGCGCTCCTCGCTCGCGGAGACCCCGCAGTTCGAGGAGCTGTCCACGTCCGGGCGGCGGGCGAACGCCCCGCTCGCCGAGGTGGCGCGCGACCACTGGCGGCTCGTCCTGCTGACCGCCGGCGCCCTCGCCGTGGGGTACGCGATCTTCTACACGGTCTCCACCTGGGCGCTGGCCTACGGCACCGAGAAGCTCGGGGTGAGCAGCACGGTGATGCTCGTCTGCGTGATGGCGGCGGTGGCGGTGAAGGGCGCGGCGACGCCGTTCCTGGCCCTGCTGGGCGACCGCTGGGGGCGCAGGCCGCTCTGCCTCGCGGGGTGCGCGGGGGCGGCGCTGTGGATGTTCCCGATGGTGGCGTTGCTGCACACCCGGCAGCCGCTGCTGATGTTCCTGGGCTTCCTGGGCGCGCTGCTCGCCTTCATCACCATGTTCGCCGTGGTCGCCGCGTACCTCCCGGAGCTGTACGAGCCCCGGGTGCGCTGCACGGGCGCGGCGGTGGGCTACAACCTGGCGGGGGTGCTCGGCGGGGCCCTGACGCCGATCGTGGCGACCACCCTGTCGGAGGGCGGCTCGGGCCCGCCGTGGGGGGTGGCGGCCTACCTGACGGTGGTGGCACTGGTGAGCCTCGGCTGCTTCGCCCTGCTGCCGGAGACGCTGCCGCAGCGGCGCGCCGAGGAGGCGGTCGAGTCCGCGCCCGCCTAAGCGGGGGGTACGGGAACGGCGGCGGCCGGCCCGGGCG